>NZ_JAAAJC010000003.1:300000-375101 GCF_009900715.1 Halococcus salsus | reverse complement strand
CCGTGCCCGAGGCCGCGTTCACGCACGAGCGCAGGTGTTCCTCGCGCTGTGCCTCCGAGTAGTCGTCGCGATCACCAATGATGAACGAGGAGACAACCCCGGCCGCGAGATACTCACTGCATGAGACGGTTTCTATGACACGCTCTTCTCCCGAATTATCTCTCATATTCCACCTCATCGATACATATCTGAAGCAGCTCAGCGTTCGTTTCAGCCTCCAAGTGCACCGTCGCCACCTGTATATCCTTGTAGAGACTGTCATCGACCTCAGCGCGGAACTGTCTCATTGGTTCAGCTGGTTATATAATCTCTCCAAGCATGAAACTTATGTCTAGAACAGATCGAATAGATTGCATTAATCGAATACTTACTACGAGTAGGATGATTCGAATGATGAGATCGGCGGACGGATCAGCAACTAACGCCTCAAGGAAGCAAACGAGATCCGCATGCAAATCAACCAGCAACGGTGAAATTCATGTATAGGCCGCTTATCAGTAACTTTGTTTTCCAGCCTTCGGGAGAGGATGGCTTGTACCACAGAGGCGGTTTCACACCTGCAAACAGCTACTGAACCTTGAGTTCAGATAATACCTGGTTGGCAACTCTCTTGCATTCACCGCATTCGATTATTAGTGGCACCAATGTTTGGGGTGCTCAACTCCAGTACGAGGTCGAGGTCGAAGAACCGGACCCCCGGTTCGCGAAAATGCTCCAGCAGGCCATCGGCGGGGCCGAGGGCGAGATGCGCGTCGCGCTCCAGTACATGTTCCAGGCGTTCGCGGTGCCCGCAGACAAAATGGAATACCGACAACTGCTGATGGAGACCGCTACCGAGGAACTCGGTCATATCGAAATGCTCGCGACGGCCGTCGCGAAGAACCTTCAGGACGCCCCCGCGGGGCTGATCGAGGAAGCCCGTGGCGATCCAGTTATCGCTTCGATGCTCGACACTGGCCAGCCCCGACAGGCGCTCTCAGCGGGTCTCCACGCGATGCCCGTCGACTCGAACGGTGTGCCCTTCAACGGTGGCTACGTCGTCGCGAGCGGCAACCTCGCGGCCGACATGTACGCGAACGTCATGGCTGAGTCCACTGGCAGATTGCTTGCCACTCGACTCTACGAGATGACTGACGACCCTGGCATGAAGGACATGCTGTCGTATCTCATCGCTCGGGACACCATGCACCAGAACCAGTGGCACGCCGCGCTCGATACCATGGACGATCACGTTCCCGTCCCCAACAGCTTCCCCCAAGAAAAGGAAAACCAGGAGTACAACTACGAGTTCATGTCCACCTACAGGGACTCCCGACCCGACCCCGAACAGCGTTGGACCCAGGGTGAGTCGCCTGATGGTGAGGGCGAATTCTCCTACGGCGACCAGCCCGGTGGCGGCATGCCCGACCTCGATGAGGTCATCGAGGCCATGCATAACGAAATCAACTGAGGCTCAAACCCTCGAAGGCGACTTTCGGAATCTATAGGATCCTTACCCCTCGAATAGCGTGAACAGATAATACTACAACATCATGAATCCAATATCTGGTCTCAAGGAAGGAGTTGTGGGCGGAGCTTTCGCAACAGTCGTAATGACACTGTTTCGTGCACCGACCGCTCGGTCGTTGCCACCAACAGCTGAATTTATCGCTCTACTCACCGGTGGCGACCCCGAAGAGTATCACCTGTCTTCACTGTCTCTCCACTGGCTGTACGGAACGTTAGGTGGTGTCCTGTTTAGCCTCCTCTTCGGGGAGCGCGTCAACGAGACGAGCGAGCCGGAAACCGTCGGATTACTTGCTGGGGCCATATACGGGACCGTTTTATCTCTTTTCGGTGAGCAGGTTGTTCTCCGGGACGTGCTTGGGATGGACCTCGAAACGGACGAGTCAGCGATTTTCCACACTGGACATCTCATTTATGGATTGGCACTAGGAGCCTGGGTCGGCTCACGCCACGAGTGAAAATTGCGAGATTAAGGAGCTGTCTTAGGCTTCGAGTTCGTCCTGGGCCTTCTCGGTGAGGTCGGTCTGCTCGATGTAGCTCGCTATCGAGAGGATCGTCGGTGCCCAGAGCCCAACGAAGATCCCCTGCGTTCGCTTGCCCTGTATGTAGAACAGGTACAGCGAGTAGAGCACGGAAAGTCCCGCCGCCACGATTGCTCCGGTTGATGCTTTTTCTTCTGAGTCCATCTGTTGGTCTGCCATCGGCAAGAATGAAAAGGCCTTAGAGAACATTATTAGATAGCTTGCAGATGTGACATAAAAGGGGGTGGGAGTGATAGGGGTTCGATACGATTCATTAGGTGAGCTACTCACGGATAGGTATTCCCGGAAACGGTCACGTTCGCCGTTCCAACGGTCGTCCCATTGACTGTGTTCGTTGCGATGATTTGAGAAGAGCCCATCGGAAGTGGGAGCGTAACGCTCGTCTGTCCCGCATCAAGCGATGTCGTATAGAATGAACTCCCATTGGCCGTGACAACCGAGAGGTCCGTTACTCCTTCACTCGTAGTCGCCCCTGGCGCGAGAGTGACCGACGTCTGGAGTGAGGATGTTCCCCAAGAGTCGCCCGTCGAAATACTCTCGAAAACCGCTGGATCCGTCGTCGTCGAATCAAGCGTCGGTTGTGTCGTTATACAGCCTCCACACGCAACTGCTATTGCGAGCAGGACAAGAACGCTCCTGCGTCGGTAGTTTCCCGTCATTGTCTTACGGTTTCGACCACGTTGGTTTCATTCCTCCGACTACAGATCGCTGATTCAGCGGCTAATACATGTGGAGCGGCCTATATTGCCGGCACAGATGTGAAGACACAAAACCCTCTCTTCCTGATGGTGATCCACATGACCACGGACCAACCATCGGAGTATGAATACTACACGCTTCGCCCACCGCGAGAAGCGACCAAGAAAGAGGCGAGCGACCCTATTCAGGAACTCAACCAACTCGGAGCGGAGGGTTGGGAACTCGTCAGTACTATCGAATACACTGGTGGAGGCACCAAGTTTCTCGTCCTCAAGCGGCCACGCGGGGAATCAACGGATTCTCAATGAGCGACGCCGCCGATACTATCGATACCCAAGAGGAAGATACTGAGCTCGACCAGGAGAGCACCGAGGACATTGGGACTGCGAACACAATGCGCGAGCGCTCGGGAGAGAGCCGTCTCAAAGTCTGGCTGTTCCTCAGCGGTCACCGATTAGCCGTAACGAGCCTGCTGGGCCTTTTGATCTTCGGGGTGTTCGTCCTCGGTGGGACTTACTTCTACCAATATCTCCTTACCGACGCCTTGACTGCGGATACCATTGAGACGCTGTTCTCGACGATGATCTCGGCGATCATCACCGGCGTCACGCTTGTGTTGACGATCACTCAAATCGTAATTAGCCAAGAGAATGGTCCACTCGGCGAGCAGCGTGAGCGCATGAGTAATACCATGGACTTCCGGGACTACACCGAAGAACTCACCGGAGCCCCCTCACCCGCTGACCCATCGGCATTCCTTCGAGCGCTGATCCTCGAAAGTAAGGACCGCGCCGAAAAGCTTCGAGAAGCCGTGGCTAGTAGCGACAATGAGGATCTCCGAGGCGAGGTGGACGAATTCACCAACAGCCTGATCGAGAACGCCGATACGGTCTCAAGCGAACTCGAAGACCAGTCATTCGGGTCATATACCGTCCTCTCCGGTGCGCTCAACTACAACTACAGTTGGAAGGTATTCCAAACCGAACGCATTGCTGACGACTACCAGGACGACGCTTCCGAGGAAACCTTCCAGGCGCTCGACGAGCTCAAGACAATACTCACGATGTTCGGGCCAGCTCGCGAGCACATCAAGACCCTCTACTTCGAGTGGGAGCTCATCAGCCTCTCCCAAAACATCCTCTACCTCTCAGTGCCGGCGCTGATCGTTGCCGGGTTCATGACGACCTTCCTCGGTGGAAGTTCGCTCTCGGGGGTCGTCCTCGGGGTCTCGGTGCTCGTCTGGGTGACCTCCATCGCGTTCGTCGTCACCTGCCTGCCCTTCCTCCTCCTAATCTCCTACATTGCACGCGTGGCGACGATCGCAAAACGTACCCTCGCTATCGGGCCATTCATCCTGCGGAGCTCCCAGCGCTGAGAACTAACTCAATAAAAAATATACGAAATACTCGGCAGGACGAAGCCTTCCTCGAAACTCCTCACTGAGATTGGCTATATGTCTACCGTGTGCTACTAATCAAGACTATCGTTTCTATCGAATCGAATTGCCGGCTCTCAACGAAACAGCAACATAGTTACCCCAACGAGCCAAGAACCGCTATATCATATGAGGCGATGTCGCTTGGGCTTTCGAGAACGATGATTTCGAATTCCCAGGTCGAACCCGCAGCGACATCGTATGTGCTATCGAGATATCGACCCAGCTGGTCACCGTCGCTGTTGTAGACCCGTGCACGAACCTCGATCAGTTTGACCGACTGGCGGCTGGTGTTTTCGACACTCCCCTGCACCACTGCACCTCGATAATCATCCCGAACGGACATTTCATGATCTCGAAGTTCCAAGGCATCAAGCTCAACTGCGTAACTATCACTTTCGAGCTGGGCACGAGCCGCTGCGGCGTTCGCTGCACTCGCGTTCGATGTGTTCGCGCCGCTGGTCGTCGGGAGGTCGACGTCTTCTCTCTCCTGATAATTCGCCTTCCCATTCCCAGTGCTACATCCGGCAACTCCGAACGAAACACCTGCGCCGAGGAGGCCAAGCACTCGACGCCGACTGAGCGAGCGGTGACCGGTCTTCGTAGGTCGGTTCATTGGTTCTCACCAGTCCCGATCTCATCGGATCGTTGTGACTTTCGGAGAATGAACGGGCCGATGGCGAGCGTTCGCTGGGCAATCGTACCAAGCCGGAGGATGTACGCTACGAGCAAGAAAAACGGCAGAGATGCGATGGCAACCGCCGCACTGATGGCGAACACGAGATTCGCAATTCCCAGCGTCGATCCAACAAACGAGTTTGGGTCGAAATACACCAGTCCCAATATTGTGATTGCGAGGGCAGGAATACCGGCATAGAGCATGTTTCGCGAGAAATCCACCAGCTCTCGCCTGAAATAGAGCGTCTTGAAGTGTTCACGAGCCGGGGCGAAGAGAGTCAATACCTGAATGAGCTCGTCGAATGCATCCCGCTCACTCTCGCTTATCGATTCTGCGTGTTCGGAACGAAGCCGTCGTGCCGAGTATATTTTCCATGAATAGTCATAGTTCAAGATCGCTGGGATCACCTCAAATCCGCCGAACTGTGCATCAGAGAGTTGATCCTCGGCCTCGTCTGCCTGTATTCGTATCTGGTCACTGAGTGCCGTCACGCTGTCGCGGAATTCGTCATCGGAATTGCCCTTTGTTGCTTCTTGAAGGCTGTCCGCCCGGTCCCTGCTCAACCGCATGAACACCTGCATAAACGAGGCAGGTTCGGGAGGAACGACTGATCCAGTGAGCTCCTCGATATATTGACGAAAGCTCATTGCATCCGACATCTCCTTGCGCTTTTCGCCGAGTGGCCCGAGTTCGCGAGAGAGAACCAGTTGGTTGAGTGTGACAACCAATGTGATTCCTGTGATGATCGACATAATAAACACCTGAAACAACCGCTCGATGTGGGTTCCGTTGCGGATAGTCATTCGTAGAGGATAGACGTTGACGACACTGACAGCCACCAATACGACAAAGAGACCGACCGTCAATAGCCCCGCGATGAGGGTTCGGTCTGCAGTGAGCAACACCCAGAGTCGAAGCCGACCGCCACCAGTTCGTTCGCGTATCGTAGATTCTGGTCCGGTGTCACTCATAGCCATATGCATTCTTTGAGAGTGACTGACTCTGATATCACATTGGTGATTTCGTCTGGCAGCTTGAAGTCAGCAGAAGGTGTTGTGATGGTCCCTATCAATAGAGAAAGCGATTAGGAATAGTGCTTGCTCCTGAAAGCACTCTGTTCAGCGGTTCAAAAATAGCAGGGTTCAAATGGGTTATCGGACTTTTCTTTAAACACCCTAGTTCTTCAACACCGTCGGTAGCGCGGAGTCCCCTTCCTCAAGGAGCGAGCGAGTAGGGAGGGGAGGAGAGCGTTCGTATAGCTGGGCACAAACACCGGAACCGCAAGACTTAGGCCTTGATAACCCGTATCTTCGGACAACCACCGACGGGCACCAGACAGCCCCGTAAGGGGTGCCCGGCCACGTTTCCGAGTGGCCAAGGACGGGTTATCTCGGCGGTGGCGGGCACCAGTCACCGTGCCCCCGAAGGACGGAACGACGACGACCGAACACCTTCCCGAACGCGGTGTGGGACGGAAGGCATGAAGGTCCGAGGACACGTCCAATTAAATTGCCGCTGCTGGCCGACCGCACCAGCAAACAAGGGCGAAGGACGCTACAAAGCCTCCAACGTCCGCCATGCAAGCCCCAGCCTCAACGAGCGCGTCAGCGCGAGTAGGCCGGGGTCGGTGACAACCTCATAAACGTTAGAAGCCTATCCCACCGGTGAGGTATCATTTTGTTTGCCATGTTACGAACGGGACGAACAACGCCACAGCTCTCACACATTAACAGTTGACTCTCAGTTAGTTCTATATTCGTTATAAGGGAATGGACACGAAGGGTGGTGGTTGGATGATGTCAGAGAAGTTTGGAACTCTAAACCGCCCTCCAATTCCAAAACTCTCTGTCCCTCCGCGCCTCATTGGATAATCTACACGCAAAGGAAAGAACGGAAGACATGGATAGTAATGGAGGTCGACTGTTCTTCGACCAATAATAGAATATCCCTCGGAATCAGTGCTGCGAGTTATTCTCTCGAGAGGAGCCTGACTCCAGTATCACTGGCAACCTCCGTGATTTCGAGTTGGAGTCTTCGGTTGTTGGCGTTACCAGTTTGGAGGTCGTAGCTCCCACGAACGGAAACATCGTTTTCGTCTGCCTTTGCAACGAGCTGGTGGAGTTGCTGTTCGAATTCATTGCCGTCCATGAATGGTACCATATAGAGGAACAAACCCGTCTGAGTTCAGATCCTGTTGAATCCGAACGCGAGTGGCGTCAGCCCTCGAACGAGGAGACAAACGAATACATGGCAGTGTCTTGTCCGGTGAGGGTGGCGAGTCGGAGAATCGAGGACGCGAGCACGACGATTGGCGCAAGCCCGATAGTGACGATAAACGGGATGGCAACTGCGAGCACCGCAGGAGCAATCGACGCCCGCGTCGGGGCGGTGAACAGGAGCATGAACCCAATCGTGCCGAGAAGCGCCGGCAAGCCGATGTAGAGCAACCGTCGTGACAGACTGGTCAGCTCGGACTGGATGTAGGTTGTCTTGAATATCCGTCGGGCAATGCCAATGTGCTCTATCATGTTTCTGGTGCGTTCGATGGTGTCGCCGGTCGCCTCCGGCAGTTGCTCGCCGTGTTCGTACTGGAGTCGCCAGATCGTCTCGATGTAGCGCTCGTAATCCGCGCTGAGCGTCGTGAACAGCGCGAAGATGAGGCCCGCGTCCGATTCTTCCAAGAGTTCGACGATGCCGACGATGTGGTCGTGGAGGTCCGAGAACGTCTCGTCGAACTCCCGCTCGACGTGCTCATCGTCGAGCGTCCACTCGTGGTCTTCGAGGGAGCGAAGGTCCTGCTGGAGGCTGCGAAAGAGCAACAGGAAGAACTCCGCCGGTCTGACCGGTGTAACGGGCTGGTGAATGGTCTCACGGACCTTCTCCCGGTAGCTGCGCATGCTGTTCATCTCGTCGTCGATGTCGCTTGGTGATTCTAGGTGGCGCGTCAGGATGAGCTGGTTGAGCGAGACGACGATCGTAATGAGCGTGATGTTCCCGGAGGTGAGGGCGAAGAGCAGATACAGCGTCGCCGTCTGATCACGGAGCGGAACGAGTCCGCTCGTGACGCCACCCCAGAATCCCACGAAAAGGACGAGCAGGGTCACGCCGGCGATGAGGAGTCGGTTGCCGCTGAGAAGCAGCCACCAGCGAGGATGGTTCCGCAGATCGTGCCACTCCATCTCGACGTAGAACTTCGTGTCTTTCCATTTTTGTCTCACACCGTTGCTGTGCGCGGAAACGATAAATGGTGCTTCTCTGCTTGAGCAGGCTTTATGCTCCACCGGCTGGAGACCGGTGAGCGAATGCGAGAAATATCGCTCACCAACCACAATTATGTCGGTTCTCTTTCTATAGTGATTTCTCTCCTTTCGGTGGCTTCGATAGCCTGCGCGACGAAATCGTCGATATCTACCCCTTGGTGTAGCATTCGAATCGCTCTTGTTCGATTTCGGGTGCTGGCGAGTCAGGTGCGAGTGACCGACAGGCCGCAGCCACGGTCACTCTCTCGAACGTACCGACCTCCTTGGCGCGTTCGGGAAGCATCACCGTAGCGATGCTACTGGCCGGTTCGTCGTGGGATAGTTTGCCCGCCTAAGTGAATGGCTCGGCAGTTGCTCAGTGTTGCTGCTCGGTCATATCGACAGGCTCGAACAACGAGTCGAACTCGTTCGGGAACTGCTCGCGGGCGTCGTCGAGTTCGCTGCCGCTTACCGCCTCACCGAGGACCGTCATCACACCCCGAATGTAGATCTCGATAGTGGGAGCGGTGATGTCGCTTTGGGTCGCAATCCGAGCGCCGACCCGTTCGACGAACTCGTCGGGTGAGAACTCCTCGGCTTCCGCGTTCTTGCTCAGCAGTACGTCGTCGATGTGAGCGGGCAGTTGGGAAGCGATGTTTTCGGCTTCGCCTTCGGTGATGCGCTGGCCGAACACGCCGAGCACTGCGCTGGTGATCGTGTACGCTTGATCGCGCGACTCGAGACCTGTACGTTGCTGGACGGCGTCAAGGAATTCGTCTTCTTGCATGAGTACATCACTGGCACGAGGCGTCGTGCCGTGGCGTGGCAGTAGCTTCGTCACTTGGTTCAATCTTGAGCTTTAAATAGCAGACCAGCAGACTTCCTGTCGTTGATAAGGAGGGGCTCATGGACCAGCTGGACTGTGGAGCCAAGTGCATCCGCATCGTCTGTTTGACTAATGAGACCGAACAGGATCAGCACCAAATGACAACCGAACAACAAACAGCGCTGACCGAGGCAGCGAAAGCAGGCTATTATGAGATTCCACGTTCCGCTACTGCAGTCGAAGTCGCGGAACAGCTTGGGATATCGCATCAAGCGCTCTCCGAGCGCCTTCGACGTGCGCACAGCCAACTAGTGGATACTCATCTTCGTATCGATGACGGAACTGACTCCCACGAAGGAGGTGAATAGATGGCCAAATCAGATCTAGAGAGAAAGGATGAGATCATAAAGGAGTGTAGAGTGTGTGGTGAGCCGGCTCTTGTCGCCTATCTCGAGAATGGGCTGTGTCCCACCTGCCAAAACTCGGGTTAGTGAAAGACTCTTGGGAGGAGTGGTCTTCTCTGGAGTGACTCTGTCGGTAGTCCAGCCTGTTCATCCAGACGCAACTGCGGGGTCAGTCTCATCAGTTCCACCTGCGAGCTCAACATCAAGGCGAACCCGACAGTGAGTAACGTAGGGACGTTTTGTCTGGCCCTCGTTGACGACGAAGATGAGGCCATACCGATCGAGCACTCCCCCATCGTCGTGAACCGGGCGGTAATCGCGGTCGAGAGCATCCGCGAGCGCGGTGATTGCCGAGTGTTTCATCGTTATGGGCGTTGTCGTAACGCACGATTTCGCCTTCTTCAAGGTGGTAGTACTGGAAGCGACAGAACCACCCGCCAGGATAGCCTGCATCGAGAATCGCGAACATCCTATGGAGGGTTGTCGTCTTCTCTCAGCATCTCCTGTTCGCACCGTTCGCACGCATGCAACAAGTACTCGCCATCAATTGGTGACACTGTGTACCAGTCATGTCCAAAAATGATACAGCGAATGTTCACTTCGATCCCTCCTTAGAACTTCGTGGCACTCACTGTAAATCTTCTTTGAATATTCCAAGATAACAGTCTTCTTAATTGTTCAAATGATAACTACTGAAAAACAGATTCCTACGGACCGCTGATGGAGCCCTGATTCGCACCGAATTCATCAAGTCGGCGGCACGTCCGCCGTTCGTTTCGCGTGCCGCCCGCTGAACTCTCGTTCGCTGGATGATCGCGCTCACGAGGTCGTTGCGAAGTAGTAGGGTGCAACTTGGGTCATCACGTTTTTGTATACCGTATCTTCAACAGTACGAACCGCCTTTCGGCCCGCTGAATCGGTCGTCTCAAGAATATGAGAGGCCTTAGGTGGACTGAGTACTGACATCGGGGCGTGATTGATGACCGATATCGGGAACAACAGAGAGTCATCAGAACTAGAACATCTATTCGGAAACTAGTCTCTAATCAGATCAGACCAATCTCCAGACATTCGAAATGTCACTGATAGAGCCTCATCTTTCGGAGCGGGTTCTGCAGGCGGGAACGCCCACTCCAGATGGAAACGGGACGAACGTCTCTGATGTTATTTCGAATCCAGAACTCGGACCAGTCGGCGCATTCCTTCACAGTCTGAATGTTCCCTATTACAAAGTAGTGGGTGCGTTAATCACGTTCATTGCTGCAGCATTCATCCTTTACTCACTCGGCCGGATTTTTGCAATTCCATTCGTCAATCGATTGCTCGACCGAAGGGGGCTCGATAACCACGAAAAACGCCCGCTTCTTCGATTAGGTAAGCTCCTGGTCGCGTTCATCAGCATCGGAATTGCGTTCCGAGTTGCGGGCTATCAGGGGCTTCTTACCTCATTAGCGGCGATTGGAGCTGCTGCAACACTCGCTATTGGGTTTGCACTACAAAACACCCTCTCGAACTTCGTTGCGGGCGTATTTATCTATACAGATCGTCCGTTCCGAATCGGCGACTGGATCGAGTGGGAGCACGGAGCGTATGCGGGTGTCGTCGAAGACATCTCCTTCCGAGTCACCAGAGTATGTACCTTCGACAACGAGGTCCTCACCGTGCCGAATTCAGTACTAACCAGCGACGTGATCAAGAATCCAGTTAAGAAGGGCGAACTCCGACTTCAGTTCACGTTTGGAATCGGATATGACGACGACATCGAACGTGCAACCGAGATTATCGTTGAGGAAGCCCAGAAACATCCGGATATCCTTGATGACCCCGCCCCGACTGTTCGAATGAGTACTGATGGAGCGCTTGCGGACTCCTACGTTGGCCTCACTTCCCGATTCTGGATCGCGGACCCGAACCGAGCAGACTTCCTGAAAACTCGCGGCGAGTATGTGACTAGTGTCAAGCAGCGCTTCGATGAGGCCGGTATCGATATCCCCTATCCCCAAGCCGATCTCTCCGGAGCGTTCAAAATCAACCGAACATCCCAATTGAACGAGTGAACTATCCTTCTATCTTCTTTCAGCGAGAGAATCCCGCCGTTCTCCGGCGGGCGTGAATCACGTAAGCTGTGCCGGATGTTCACATTCACCGTGGATACCGCCCGCTTGTACGCCCTGCCGCCCAAGACGGGAGTGTCGGAGGCGGCACGCCCGCCTTCAATCGGACAGTTTCCGACGACCCCACCGAGTCGTCGAACGACCTTCGGCGATACGTGGGCGCGAGGGGGGTCGCGTGGCCATATATACTCAGTCGAGACGTAGTCGCCAGTACTAGTTAAGGCTGCACGCGCCACCGCCCACCGACCTCATTTCGGCTGTAGTCAGTGAATTCTCCGTTGATGAAGGTTGTCACTCGACCGTTCTCCTCACTAAGCGTAATCGTCGCGACAACATCGTCTCGGACAGAGGTATCGAGCGCATTCATGTGTCGAGATCCCATCCAGTCTTCGTAGCCGACTCCTTCACCAGTCCGAGCTCTGAGTTCTTGACTACTTAGGTCCTTGACACGGACCATCTGCTCTAAGAGTGCACCGTCAATGCTAGCGACAACCGCACCATCCATTGTTCCTGAGACGGTTGATGCTGCTCGATAAAACTCCTCACTGTTCCCGAAGATGTTTTGGCAAGTTTCAATTGGCCACCGGTTCCGCCCCATTGGATCAGCATACTCCTCAACGGAAGTCCCGGAGACAATCACGAGATAAAACCCAGGTCCTTTGACGTGCTCTTCGCCCCATCGGTCAAATTCGAAACTGAGAGTTTCGAGGCAGTAGCGAACGATATCGATCATTTCCTCTATCTGTTGGTGATGTGCGTAACCGATATCCAGCGTATTAGAGTTATCCGGACTCTCAGTGTCGATCTCGTTTCGTTCGCGATTGGTTTCGGTATTCATAGTTTGATGTTTACTTAGCTACTATTCTGGCTTAGAGATTCTGATGGGACTGCACACTAGCTGATCCGACTATCATAGAAGACGGCCTGGATTCGAGATCGTTTGTTTCTGAGAGATACTTAGTCTCAGCTCTGCTGTTGGCCCTGAATATTGTCCGGAGCCGTCTTCGGTGCATTTTCTGGTCGCTTTTTCTGATTGGTTCCGCGCATGCTTCGCTGGAGCGGAATTGGTATACCGCCATCCGTTTCGATCCAATCAAACAGGCGGTCGTGCATTACTTTGAGGAGTTTCTTGTGTTTCTTCTCGTTGATGAGGTTGTGTTGTTCAAGTGGGTCAGCTTTGAGGTCGTATAGTTCGTTCTTGACTGGGCCGTAGTACCAGATATATTTATATTGGCCTTCGCGCGTGCTAAACATTGTAGGATGTCGAGGAGCTCCGCCCCAGAACGATTCATAGAAAGGTTCCTCGCTCTTGTTCATCGTTCCCTCAGCGAGCGCTGGCAGGAACGATTCGCCGCTCATATAATCGGGCATTGAGCGCCCGGCTTGCGCGAGAATCGTCGGTGCAATGTCGATATTCGAAACATGCTCGTCGACAACTGTTCCGGGTTCGATCATGCCTGGTGCGTACGCAAGCAGCGGCACGCGAAGTGATGTCTCGTAGGCAGTCTGCTTCCCGATCAGTCCGTGCTCGCCGAGTGTGTAGCCGTGATCGGCCATGTATAACATCAGTGTCGAATCAGCTAGTCCCGACTCATTGAGTCGGTCCATTACTGCACCGATGCTTTCGTCAAGTGCTAGCAGTGTTTCGCTGTATCGGCGGTATAGCTCATCAAAGCTAAACCGACCACCAAAAACATAGTTCACACCGCGTGGACCATCGCGTTGGCTTTTCACCCAATCAGGTTTCCCAGCATAGTTCTTCTGCGTGTTCGCCATCGTTTTTGGATACTTGATGGGTGCGTTTGCGTATCGAGTTCGATGGCGTGGTGCTGGCCGGAATTGCAAATGGGGAGCCTTATGTGAGAGATACAGGAAAAACGGTTTGTCGCTATCCCGGTTTTTGAGCCATTTTTCGGCGTACTCAGTCAAGATGTCGGTAATGTAGCCCTTCCGCCTCACCTGATTTCCATTGATATTGAGCGTCGGATTGAAATACGATCCTTGCCCCTTGAAGCTGACCCAATGGTCGAACCCGGGGCGCGGTTGCGCATTCTCCTTATGGTAGGTATGCCATTTGCCAATGAATGCAGTCTCGTAGCCTGCGTCTTGGAGATGTTTAGGGAAGAACGGAACGTGGTCTGTTTTCGTATGCTGGTTATCGATGACACCGTGCTCGTGAGCGTACTGTCCAGTGAGAATCGAAGCACGACTTGGCGCACAGAGGGGCGTGTTGACCGAGGCGTTCCGGAGGTGTGCCCCGTTCTTCGCCATGCGGTCCATGTTTGGTGTCTCCAAGAACTCCGGCGTCCCCGGTTCGTCCATGAAACTCATAAAGTCGTACCGATGGTCGTCGCTAAGCACGAACACGATGTTACGCTGTTCACTCGTCGAATCCCTACTTGATAGTAAGCTCAGATTCGAATTGCAGCCGCTGAGTAGTCCAGTAGCTCCCACTCCACCGACCGCTTTGAGAGCGTTTCGACGGTGAAGACCCTGCTCTGAATGCTCCGTCGAGTGGTCGGTCATGGTTGGTACCAAGATGACCGAGATGAGTCGTCTTTCGTTTTTTGAAGTTGTATCATATCATACTGGCGTGAGCAAATTCAGCGCCGATCGTCTCGGTACTGGGTTTGTTGAGGTACGGTTCGAGGGCTTGGTAGTTGTCCCACCCGCCGATCTCCATCACGACGCGTGGATTCATTCGCTCACGAACAAGGCACGAATGGGCGAAATAGCAGAGAGGTCGTGAGAAGTCACCTTCCGAAAGTCGTCGTTGCCCGTGCGATTAGCTGCTCTCGTCGCGGCGGTCTTCACGATCCGCTGGACGGTCCTGGGGGTCGCATCGACCACGGGGTCCGACTGAGCGGTGTTCTCGGCCCGCTGATAGCGGTGCGAATCGCGCTCGACCTCGCTCGAGCACCGCGTCGGGTATAGCACTTCAATGAACATATCCAAGCGCTCAATCGTGAGAGCTAGTTTTCCTTTCGGCGACCCACTACCACGTCCGGGTTTTCTCTCAGCGACACCCTGTTGTTTCCGCAGGTGCCGAAGCGTCTTACCAAACGTTGAATCGAAACCATCGTTCTGATGTTAGGTAAGAATACGCGAATTAGTCGGCAACCGGTGAGAACATCGAGAATCAGGCAACTGCGATCACCTACTCTCCGTGTTCAGGGAGATGATCCTCAATCATTCGAGGCAACCCGGCCTCTCCAGTCTCGTATGTGCCTTGAAAGCCAGAAGTTTAGTCACAGATATTTACCTCGGTCTTTTGTAGCTAAATCGTTTCATGTAGCCATTTTTTGTACTTCCTCTTAGTGTCTCCCAATGGGTGATGCCATGCAACGGGACACTGGTGCCGGTCTGAACAAGAACGTACAGACCTGCAAGAAATGCGGGAAGGGAATGTCCTCTCCCTATATTAGTAACGGCGTCTGTTACCACTGTCGTATAGACTGCTGGTAGAAGAGTCGTTGCACCGCGTTTTCATCACCTCTTTCAAGATGCTCTTGACTACCCAGCGACGGGTATGCTGGATGGTACAGTTGAACAGAAAGCGGGCTTCGTGACCTAACTCGACCGGAGCGCAGATGACCGCGAGAGAGCATGCACTCGACGGTGAATTCCTGAGACCTATTTCTACCGAAGGGCTAGTCTGCAAACATGGTGTCTTCGCTCCCAGCCTCAGTTTCCGAGTACGTGATCAAGCACCGAGACGCAACACCCGATGAGGTGCTTCGAGAGTGTGGATTAGATGAATCCCAGCGAGAGCAGGTGAAGGTCTATCTTGCTGATACCCGCTATACGCTCTACAAAGATGTCGAGGGGAACGACGCCGATGACCTCCGATGGGACTCTGTCACTTGGGAGGATGTCGCTAACTGGACTATCCCCTAGAACCCTAATGTTGAGATACTTGAGTTGATGGCACTCCCCCTTCCAGTCCCCTGACGAAAGTCACCCTTGATCGACGGGTTCTCTTTAGCTTGTGTGTGTGGTTCACCCGTATTCTGCCAGCCCTTCAGCTCCCACCCTAAACTGTGAGATCTCACGATGCAAAGTATACATTAGAGTACGTCGGTCGGTATGATGAGGTTCGTGTGAGTGATGTAAGTGGATGCTCGAAAGCAATTCATGACTAGCTCTCAATCTCTGTTGTATGGCTGAAAACGCCCTGTTGGTTCGATATGAGCGATTCGAAGGGTGGATTCAGGAACTCCCGCCTCTCCAACGTGGTTTCGCACTAGGCAGTATCTGGTTTCTCGTTTGGTTCGGAATGAGTCTCTGGCTCGGTGGCTCTCCACTCTGGTCCACAATAATTCAGGCAGTAGTTGGTGCAGTCGTGTTTGGTAGCCTAGGATACTGGCGGCACCGATAGCCTCCTTCGCTCATTTTGCACACGGGAGCCGAAAAGCGTCTCTAAGTGGGTGACTCGCTCGGAACAACATATAAAGAGCATCGGCGCTGGGTCGTTCGTGGCCCAATTCAGTGTGAGTTAGCGCCTTTGAGCGAGCAATTTTGCATACGGTTTCGTCGATTCTGTGTGCAAAATGAGGAGCGGCATTCTGGGTTCGTGCAACCCCGTCTAGTCGCGGTGAAAACACTGCTTCAAGAGTCCTTGTTGTACGATAGTTTGATAATGACACACTCGATGTGAGATATATGGTCGATTCATTGAGGGATTTTGTATACATCAACGAAGAGAGTCTCAACAGCAACCTATCATCTCTGGGAAGAGGAGTGCTTGAGGAAATTACCGAAGAATCTGGCGCTGAAGCTGAAACGAGTGGTGGCGGATCAATAAACCTCCCCAGCTTCTTTCGCGCCTCTGGAAGTCACAGTCGGCTAAATACAGAGAATGTAACCTCGACAATGAGGGTATTAGCTCCATATCGATTTCAATCGCTTGAATCGCTCGTTGAAAGCGAGGATATTCCTGTATTCGATGGAACAAGTGGTGGCGATCCTTCTCGGGGAGATACTATCCGTTTAGAGGGTGAGGTAAGTTCCATGTCTCTATTCAAGCTTGAGTCCGCCTTGAACGCGTTCACCGAACTTCTTGGAGGAGACACAATTGAAACTCTGAGTGAGGTCGGCGATGAAAATCTACCAGATAATCTCTCATCCCAGCAGCTAGAGCAGATAAATCAAGTGCAGCAGTTAGTGAGCCAGTTTACAGGTTCCGCGGTCCCCCTCAGAATGGATATCAATGGGTACCCAATTGCGGTACCACTAGAACGAGAATTCATGCGAACGTCTCCTGAAGAAGAGTTTCTATCAGATCGTAAATACACGGTCTTTGGTCGTGTCGAGAATAAAGTCTCGTCAGGAGAAACATGGGATCCCGTAAACCTAACTCGAATCGTCGATAAATACGCACCACAAGAAGGTTCTGGGGCTGAATTCCGGGCCAATATGACGTCTTGGGCATCTCAGGTGAATATCTCTTTAGAGCAAGATGACATGCTTATTAAGGGTCCAGCAAGTGTTGTTAGTCCTATCGCGATGTATTGGTAAGCAGTGATTGCGACCACGCCGCCAGAGAGTCCCGGCCCTCCGGGCCGGCCAAAGCCCGACCGCGTCCCCACCCTCCGCGGTCCTGCTCGCGCCCACAGGGCGCTGTGCGGGCTTTCGCAGACAGAAAGGGATCTAAATGGCACGAGTGCTTCAACAACTAACCTGACCGTGCGACCGCTGACTTTCCACGCTTTCACTAACTGCCAGCCGGTTCGATTCTCACCTAACAGTAGAACGAGACTGTCAGTGTAACGTTTGGTAAGAAGCTCCGGAACCTGCGGAAACGGTGGTGTCGCCGAAAGGAAGATCAGAGCTCTTGATCGGGCAAACACTCTCGTTTTGAAAAGAAAGTCGATGGCTTCGGAATCGGACTACTCTCGTTCGATCTGAGAATTGATGATTTTGTTCTGCTGGGCTGACCACTCTCGGTCGGGGTGAGTTCTGACGTACTCGGCCCACTGCTTGACGAACGCGCGTCGCTCGGCAATGTTCTCGCGCTGTTGGTCTCTAAGTTCGTCCACGTTCGTCATAAGCGTCAGTCACCTCCAGTTCAGGGAGGATTCCGGTCGATAGTACTGACCCGACAGCAGAGGATGATTTTTCCGAGGACATTGGCGTACTTTCTGCCACCCGACGTTTGACTTATAGCTACCCCTACTTCCCGCCAGTCTGGTGGAAAACTATAGTTTCAGGCCATGTGACAAACTACATGAGCCGGGCTGTCGCCTTTGCTTTGGCAACCCCGACATTGAGTTGTCGGGGTTCGAAACGAGTGAACGGGAACCGGCGCGAGAGAGCCTGAATGGCGATCGATGTGTGCGACGATGACGCGGTTATCCTACAATCCAGACAATACTCTTGGCTGTAGTTCTCACTCCCAAATCTCAAGTCAGTGGCTGAGCATGTTAGTAGCGGAAATACTACTCGTGGGTTCCCTCAAATTTGAAATGTCCGGATCATTCAGGAGTAACTTCCCGGTCACGACTACAACATTTATGGGCATATTCTAGAAGGCTAACAATCTTATCCGGGTGGTCCACGCCCTCTAAACGTCCCATTCTAAGTCCAATATGTTCTTTGGTAACGTTAGGGCAGTCCTGAATGTTCTGTGCGCAACCTTGTTTTATTACGTTGACAATCTCTCCGCTGGGTTTCTCCGCCTCGTCGACCGAATTAAAATGATTCACCTTCCAGTCGTTCCCATCTCCACGGGGCCAGTGTTCTTCAGCAAGACGTTTCAAATCATCTTTTCTCCACACGTCCTCTAATTCCTTGTCACCGATCCAAACAAGCTCTGGTTCCGAACCACCAGCCTCGTACATATCCTCTAGAACGGGTTCGAGAGTTTCATCTGATGTTTTTCGGTCTTTCGCATCCGTGTCAAGGATAACGAACGTTTGAGCCCGGCCCGCTTCCTGAAGGCGTTCAAGGGTTCTAACGATGTGGCCGCATCCTTGGCAATCCCAGACTTGTATTCCATCCTCTACTAAGGTAGATCCGGTTACCTTATGGTATATTTCGTTAATATAGTTGTATTCGGTCGCCCCTTCAACAACGATCATCGCTCGCTCAAGATAGACCCAACTGGCTGATAGACCTAACCCAGTCATAATATTCCCCATAAGCTCCCCAGCCTCTGCTTCGTCTCTCGTGAGTAGCGGAGATCTTTCTTCTTCCAAGTCGACTTCATCAGGGAGATATACTACTTCATGGAGAGGGGTTGCGTCGACCATAATCAAACTGTGCGTCGAGACAATGCATTGGGAGAGATAGCTTTCTTCATCAGGGATGTCATTTCGGAGAAGACTGATCAATCTCCGTTGGACGTCGAAGTGAAGGCGGTGATCGGGTTCATCCATTGTTCGAATGACCGATTGCTTTCCATCGTTGGTCTCTGTACTCCACTCAAGCATTGAGAGAGCTGACCGGGCAGTCGTACCACCGCCCAGTTCCTGGAGAGGAATTGATTCACCATTGCGACTAAGGACAATATTAGAAAAATCAGCACCGTTAACGAAGCTCCAGTCAGGATCGACTGTTATTTCCTCTATACCAGGAAGATAACGGTTCATCCTGCCAGAGAGGCTTTCGAGACGTTCATTGAGCGCCTCTGTCGCTCGTTGTTCGATCTCGAGAAGCTCATCAATTCGTCTCGGTTCATCAGCGTCGTCGTCCAAGTGGAGGAAAGATTCGGTCTCTTGGCGAAGTAGCTTTGAAAGCAATTTCTGTGGACTATCCACATCTTCTGTATCGATTTGCTCGGTTGCTGGAGCAAAGCTACGGAACTCTTGCTTTCTACAAGAGACCCAACCAAATTCGGTATCCTCTGGGTTTTGGAGGAACTCAGCTTTCAACTCCTCGTATTGCTTTTTTCGCTTTTCAGCATTACTACCCGGATTGTATCCGTATTCCTCTAGGATCTCCTTCTCCGTCTGCGCGTAATAGTCCCATTCGTGGAGACGTTCGTCTTCTGGAACTCTCTCTCTAAGATAGTAGTTCGGGGTTTCTAAATTCGCATCTTCTTCAGTGTCCCCTGTTATTTCCCATTCGATTCTGAGTCCTGCAGCATCACCGTTGTTAAGATTGGAACGGTCAACCAAGTCTTCTGGCGGGTTCTGGATAATAGCTTCAACTGATGCGTTCGGTGCCCTCCTTGTCATTTTTGTCTCATCTCGGCGCACCTGCTGCAAATCTAGATTAGAATGACCACATACCGTCTGTAAGGCTTCTAAGGCTGTTGTCTTCCCTGCATCATTGGGGCCAACAAGAAGCGTAAATGGATTCATATGGAGTGTAATATCCTCGAATCTCCCGATATTCTCAAGCGAAAGACTAGAAACGTAGGTTCGTTCCTCAGTCATCTTTGCTCCCTTCGAATTTTTCTAGAATTCCTTTGTTCACACCCAGCATTGAGTAGATAGCTTGGGCGCTCAGCATACGAATTGACTCGGAATCGGCTTGGTGGATATCTGATCCACTGGCTGACACTGTGGAACTGGAGACTGTCCAATGTTCTCTAATTTGTCCGACCTGGGCCTGTTTTCCTACAAAGCTTGATTTGCTTAGGAGCGATTCGTGGCTGTCGATAATCTCGTTGAGAGCGAAATTAGGGGCTCTCTGACTACTTATTGAAGGAATCTCAGTGAGTGTCATGAAAAGATCATGGATTTGGGTGACTCTACCCCTATCATATGCAAATTGGAAAGGCTGTATTGAGTAACCATTGTGGGTTCTACCTCATGGTGATGACTACACATGCAGACGGTCAGTACTTAACACTGGAGGTTTGATTTGGACTCTCAGAGTAAGAAACAAATCCGTAGCGATGCGACTTCAGAATTTGACAACTCAGTAATATCTCATGTTCGCCTAATCGCTTACTCACGCTGATTTATTTGTGCTGCAACGGTGACTTTGTGGGCGACCATTAGAGGTGGTTTTAGAGTCTACTGTTCAGGCACACTGTCCAAATGAGCGGGTTGATTCCGTAAATTATTGCAAACTCGAAGCCAGCGGTTGCTCAACTAGACAGTGAGTGCAAGAGAACTACAGACAAGTGACACGTCGACGACTGCAGCACCTCATCCTCCGCGGAAGGCATCATCCAGCAGGTGTGGCACTTGAGGTTGCCATCTCCGCTTGTACGAGCGCGACGAGCTCGTCCTCAGCGGTGTCAGCATCAACGGCTTCGAGCTCGCCACTGTCAGCGGCGGCGGTTTCGGGGGGTCGTCACGCGGCGAGTCGCGTCCCTTGAGGTCTTTTCGCGTCTCGTCGAGCCCTTCGATCGTTGCCACCTGATCCGCAACCTGCTGGTCGAACTGGTCCTGAAGGTCGTTCGCGACGCCGGGATTCTTCACGCCAGCGTCGCTCATGTGGTCGTCCCTCCGTCAGCGGGGTTCAGCGCAGCATACCTGGGTAGTTGACGTAAAAATCGCCCTCTCCCCACCCGGTCATCGACACCGACTAAGGGGGGGTCGGAGGGATCGAGTTCCGGTGCGACGAGCTTCACGTCCGAAAAGCGATTCAGGATCTCCGAGTCCACCACGATGTCGACGTTCTCGTAGTCGGGCTCGGTGCAGGAAACCCACCACTGTTTCCGGAGTTGTTGGAGGAGCTCTCGACCTGGAGTCGAGAGACCTCGCCGTATTTCGAGGCAGAGAAGAACGGGCCGTCGTTCACCGCAATCCGAACTCAGTCAAGATATTGGAGTCGATGCTCTCGTGAACGCCGTCGTACTTGTAGGAGTCCCGACCACCGTTCGCGTGACCCTTGACGGTAGTGCCGTGAATCGAGTCGTGGTCGTTGATACTTGCGTTCCGAGCGCTCGATTTTCTTGAGTCCTCGCGAGCTATGAGTCTGTATTGATTCGGACCGTCGCCGCCTTCGTCTTCGATGTAACCGTGTATGTCATTTTGGGAGTCGTGCCACGGTTTCGAGTTTATTTCAGGATGATATGTCATGAGCCAGCCTTGTGAACTGGTTCACCACACGAATTGGGGTCTGTGAACCGCGATGCGACAAGCGCATAGCGGCGCACAGGAAGTTCACCCACAGCTAATGAACCTTAACTTACACTACACAGCACAAGCTAAAATTCGTAGGAGATCAAGGGAGGTGGGATACCTCTCTGATAGCGGTCCATTTCAGGCCCCTCCTGTGGGGGATCGTGTGGTGAACTTGTTCACAACCTCGTGGTCCTGTGAACTCTCCTGGAGGACGTCCACGTTGACTCGGAGTGCCTTCTTCTTCTCGCGGTGTCCTTTGTGGGTCGGGACGCTCTCGGCCTTCTGGAGCGACGCCCACTCCGCACGGTCGTCCTCTGCGAGGTCGTCGATGAGGTCGTACGCGTAGCGTCGTGAGCAGTCGACGCAGCCCTGCATCTCGCCGGCATCGACGAGCACCTTCGTAGAGTTCGCGTCGGACTTTCGCATCGCGAACGTCGCGATCGCGGTGATCTTCTCGTCCTTCGAGGTCTTCTTGCCGCCGACGTCGGCAATCGCGCTCAGTTGCTCACCGTGCGCCGACACCGCGGTCTGGACGTCTTCGAGCTGCTTCTCAATTGACGACATCCGCTGGTTCGTCTCGGCACCTCGTTTCCCGGTGAGCTCTCGGAGGTCCTCGACCGCGTCTTCAAGCTCTCGAACTCGGTCTTCCAGTTCGGAGCGCGTCATGTCCTCGACCAGGGCGGACGTCTCGGTCATGGCAGGCCCACCCGGTCCTCAGCAAGCTCGTAGATCTCACCAACACGATGGAGCCGGCCGCAAGCCTGGTCGGTGAGTTCTCGATTGATACCGATCACGTTGGCGACCGCGTAGACGTCGTCGAGAGGGACACCACTCGGCGCGTCTTCGTCTTCGCCCTCGACACCGTCGAGGAACACGATCACGCGCTTGATGTTCGCGGCAACCGCCTCTCCTGGTGAAGAGGTCGTATCGTACCCGTAGAGGTCGCGTTCGAGGTCCGACACTCGATCTGCGAGCTCGCGCTCACTCATCGACGTCGGCCTCCTTGGTATTCTCGACGAGTTCCTTGACCTCCTCGTCGACGTGCTCTCTCGGCTTGTCGCCGCTGCTGGCCTCTGGAGGACTCTCTCGTGGATATTCGTCCTCGTCGGCCTGCCGACCGGCGTCGAGCGCGTCGCCGACGAACCTGACCCTGTCGTCGACGCCTTCGAGCTCGTAGAGCTTCCGGCGGGCTGTGCTCCCGCAGGTGATTTCCCCGCTCTCGACGTCCAGCGCACCGCTATCTTGGTGTTGTGGATTCTTCGAATTAGGACTCATGACATCCCCCGCTCCGCGATCGACACTCGTTTCGTCGGGGCTGAATCGGCCAGCTCGACGGCGCAACTATCAACGGTGCACCGGTAGACCTCGCACGACCAGGTTCCGCAGCTCGTACAGCGCCGGCGAAACCCGTCGTCGACGGTGGAGCGAGCGCTCTCGGTGCGCTCTCGGTCGGCACTCACGCCGACTCACCCTCTTTTGTATCGTCGATGTGGCTATAGTCAGCTGTCGAAGACGTGTCTCTCCAGGAGCGATTACAGCCGCGACAGAGATATCGGTCCTCGCTGATGGGGATTGCGCCGTGCGTCCCACAGTGCGAGCACGCACCCAGGGGTGCGCGTCCGGAGACCGCCATCACGCAACACCTCTGTGAGCGCCGCTGCTACAGGTTTGGACTATGTAAGAAAGATGACTAGTCCCACCAGGATTCGAACCTGGGTCGAAGCCCCCAGAAGGCTTCAGGATTGGCCGCTACCCCATGGGACTGTACCCGTCACTTGTGCAAGTCGCTATTTATCCTTGTTGGAAACGACCGCGGACCAACTCTCACTCCTACCGAGGTCGCCGTCGAAACGCCGGTAGAATCATCCGTCCAGCAGTGCGAGCACGGACGATGGACACGCTTCGACTCGTCGGCGGGGCGGTCGTCGCGTATCTCGGATTCGTCTTCCTCCTCGGTACGGTCACCGTGCTGCCCAGCGCGCTCGCCGACCTCGCCTCGTTCGCCGTGGCGAACGCGAGCGAACCGGTGGTCCTCCTGAATATCGTCCTTCTGGCTTTGACTCTCGTCATCGTCGCGCTCGCCCGGCGCGAACGGTAGCTCCCGCCGACTTCGATGGCTACTTGCACTCCACCCTCCGAACGCGACCATGTACATCGGGCGCTTCGTCGTCGTCGGGCCTGGAGTGGGGGCCTATCGGGTCTCCTCGCGGTCGTTCCCCAACCGGAAGGTCATCGAACGTGAAGGCGATCTCACCGTCGTCCCCACCAGCGAAGCCGAGGCAACCGACAACCCCTACGTCTCGTACAACTGCGTGCGTCCCACCGACTCGGGGGTCGTCGTCGGCAACGGCTCGCACACCGACCCGATCGCCGAAAAACTCGGGCTCGGCTACCCCGCACGCGACGCGATCGCCCTCTCGCTGCTCGCGCTCGACTTCGAGAAGGACGACTACGACACGCCTCGCGTGGCGGGCGTCGTCGGCGCGGACGAGAGTTATGTCGGTATCGTCCGCCGTGACGCACTCGTCGTCGAACGGGTCACCGAACCGACGCTCGTGGCGACCTACGAGAAGGATCGTCCCGAGTCGTTCGAGTTCGCGGTCGAGGGTGCCGAGGAAGCGGCACGGACCGCGTACGACCTCGACTTCGAACACCCAGTCTGTGCGGTTGGCGTCGCAGTGAGCGACGACGGCATCGAGACGGCGGTCGAGAACGGGAACTGACTACTGGGTTTCGAGCGCGAGCGACGCGAGCAGGGCTTCGAGCTGGAGGCGCTCGTTCGCGCCCTGGGAGATCCGATAGTCGGTCTCACCAACGCGTTCGAGCAAGCGGACGGTCGCGCGGTCGTCGAGGTCGAACGACCACGCCGAGCGGTGGAGCTGGTCGATGACGTCGCCCCCGCCGAGGCCCGCCTCGGTGAGGAGGTCGTCGAGCTTGGCGCGCGCGGCCGTGAAGTCGCCATCGAGCGCGGTCGTCACCATCGTCTCTATCTGTTCGGGGCGGACCGCGGCCGTGATCGCGTAGACGGCCTCCTCGTCGACCGTCTCGCCCGTGGTCGCGGCGGCCTGGAGCCCGTTGATGGCTTTTCGCATGTCGCCGTCGGCGGCGTAGACCAGCGCGTCGACGCCCTCGTCGGTGACCTCGATACCCTCCTCCTCGGCGATCCGGCGGACGTACTCCGCGACCGAGTCCCCGTCGAGCGGCCCGAACCGGAAGACCGCACACCGGGACTGGATCGGGTCGATGATCTGATTCGAGTAGTTACACGAGAGGATAAATCTCGTATTGTTCGCGAACTGCTCCATCGTCCGGCGGAGCGCCGACTGCGCGTCGCTCGTGAGCGCGTCGGCCTCGTCGAGGAAGATGATTCGATAGTCGTAGCCGCCGAAGCTCGCCCGCGCGAAGTTCTTGATCCGGTCGCGAACCACGTCGATCCCGCGCTCGTCGCTCGCGTTGAGTTCGAGGAAGTTCTCGCGCCAGTCGTCGCCGTAGACCTCGCGGGCGATCGCCATCGCGGAGGTGGTCTTGCCGACGCCCGCCGGCCCGGTGAACAGGAGGTGCGGGAGGTCGTCCTGGGCGACGTAGCTTTCGAGCCGACCCACGATGTCCGCGTGGCCGGCGACCGCCGAGAGCGTCTGCGGGCGGTACTTCTCGATCCAGATCTCGCCCCGGCCACGGGCCTCGGCCTCGCTCATGCGTGGGGGACGGCCGGGCCACCCTTAAGCCACCCGAGACGCCACCGCCGCTCGACAGCCTCAAGCCCGCCCGTCCACAGGACCGGGTATGGTTCGGGTCGACGTCGTCGGCGGTGACACCCACGAGGTACCCTTCGACGACCACGAAACCTACGCCGACCTGCTCGCCGCCGTCGGACTGAATCGTCACGAGGCCACGGTGCTGGTCGACGACCGACCGGTGCCCGACGACGGCACCGTCGAGGCCGACTCGGTACGGGTGCTCCGGCTCGTCAAGGGTGGGTGAGGGGATGGAAGTTCGCTCCGCCCGGCCCGCCGAACTCCCCGACGTGATGAGCGTGCTCGACGGCGCGTTGCTCGCGGTGGACGCCGACCGGGTCGGCGAGCGGATCACGGAGGGAGGGGTGCTGGTCGCGACGGTCGACGGTCGGGTTCTCGGGGCGTGCGTCCTCGCCGACGACGAAATAGACGCGATCGCGGTCCGGCGGTCACGCCGCGGCCAAGGTATCGGCACTCGACTGGTCGACGTCGCAGCGGACGCCGTCGACGGACCGCTCGTCGTCGAGTTCGACCGCCGGATTCGGCCCTTCTACGACGCGCTCGGCTTCGTCTCCCGACCGACCGCCGACCCCGACCGACTCCGGGGCCGGTGCGAGCGCTGAAACTCGGTGCTGCAGATGGTCCGTGCCCGGATCCCTCTTAAACCACATATCGCGATACGAAATTGCCGCCTCGAACGGTTCCACGGGTTCCGTGTTCGGCTCTCTACGAACCACCGGCTCGACCAGACGGTATAACCGGATACGGACCCGATCCCTCGGCCGATGGACTTCGTCGAAAAATATCAGACGGTACTCGTTCTCGTCGCCATCGTCGGTGGCCTCGCACTCGGACAGGTTCCCGGCGTCGCCCCCGTCGCCGACCGGCTGATCCTCCCGTTCCTGATGGTGATGCTGTTCGCCGCGTTCACCGGTGTTCCACTCTCCCGACTCCGGGAAGCGTTCGAAAATCGACGGGTTGTGGGGTCGAGTCTCCTGGTCAATTTCGTCTGGAGTCCGCTACTGGCGGTGGGGCTCGGCGCGCTCTTCCTTCGTACCCACCCTGCCCTCTGGGTCGGACTCATCATGCTGTTGGTGACGCCATGCACGGATTGGTATCTCGTCTTCACCGACATCGCGGACGGGGACATCCCACTGGCGACCTCCGTTCTCCCGTACAATCTCGTTCTCCAGTTGATACTGCTTCCACTCTACCTGTACGTCTTCGCGGGCGAACTGGTCGCGTTGCCGATGGCGCTGTTGGTCGAAAGCGTCGTTCTCGTGCTCATCGTGCCGCTTCTGGTCGGTGGGGTTGTTCGGCGGGTGTTGACCCGACGAAAGGGACAGCAGTGGTTCACACAGCAGTTCCTGCCGAGGTTGAGTCCGCTCCAGATCGTCTTCCTCGGTCTCGCCATCGGCGCGATGTTCGCCTCGCAGGGAGCGGTGGTCCTCGAAAACCCCGGATTGCTCGCCCTTCTCGCCGTTCCCGTGCTCGTCTTCTATGCGACCAATCTCGGCATCGGGTTCGGCGTCGGACGGCTGCTCTCGTTCTCCTACGAGGAGATGGTCTGTTTCAACAACACGATCCTCTCACGGAACTCACCGACGGCCCTCGCGATCGCCGTCGTCGCGTTCCCGGACGAACCGCTCATCCCACTCGCGCTGGTCATCGGGCCGCTGTTGGAACTTCCGCTGTTGGGCGTCGTCGCGCAGGTCCATCGAGCGATCCGGGACCGCGAGTGGTGGCCGTTTGATCCGGCGACGCTGTTCACCAGAGGATGAACGAAGCCTGGCCCCCCGCGACCCCACCTACGAGTACGTGACGTTGAGCTCGATGACGTTGACCGTCTCCAGCACCTTCCGCGGGAGCTCCTCGGTGAAGCGCTCGTCCTGGATCCGGTTCGAGGGACCGGAGACGCTCAGCGCACCCAGGATCCGGTCGTCAGTGCTCAGGATCGGGGCGGCGACGCAGTGGAGCCCTGCGAGGCGTTCCTCGTCGTCGAACGCGACGCCCGCCTCGCGTATCTCCGCCAGCTCGTCGTCGAGTTCGTCGCGGTCGGTGACAGTTCGCGAGGTCGCCGGTGCCAGGCCGTGCTGGTCGACGATCTCGTCGACGCGTTCGGGCGGGAGGTAGGCCAGGATCGCCTTGCCGAGCGCCGTAGTGTGGAGCGGTACGCGCGTTCCGACGTGGGCTTCGACCTGGACTGCGTCCTCCCCGCGCGCCCGATAGAGGTAGGAGCCGCGGCCGTGTTCCTCGACCATCAGGTTCGCCAGCTCGCCCGTCGATTCGGCGAGCCGGTCGGTTTCGGGTTTCGCGATCTCGTAGATGTCGAGCTCCGAGCGGGCGTAGGCTCCGTATTCGAGGAACTGGATCCCGACCCGGTAGGAGGACCCCTCCTTCACCACGAACTCCTCCTGGACCAGCGTGCTCAGGTAGTTGTGAACCGTGCTCTTCGGGATATCGAGGTGGGCCGCCAGTTCGGAGACGCCGGCCCCGTTCAACGTCTTGAGGGCGTCGACGATCCTGAACGCGGTCTCGACCGACTTCACCGCGTATCGGGCTTGCTTCCCCATACTACTGATACCGTGTTCTGCAGAGATGAACCCCTCGCTCGGCGACGTGGACCACCGAGCCTCGTCAACGAATATCGGTGCGTTTCCCGACGGTCGAGCCCGTTCAGCGGACGGTGTAGCCGCCGTCGAACGAGACGATCTCCCCGTTCATGAACGAGGACGCCTCGCTCGCGAGGAACACCGCGACTGGACCGAGCTCCGTTGGTTTCCCGAGCCGGCCCATCGGGGTGTACTCCCGCCAGGTCTCGGCCATCTCCGGGTCCTCTTCGAGGACGTCCTCGACGAGGTCAGTTTTCATATAGCCCGGCGCGATGGAGTTCACTCGGACCCCACGGTCCCCCCACTCGGAGGCGAGCGAGCGGGTCACCATGATCACGCCGGCCTTCGAGGCGTTGTAGGCGATCTGGGGCTGGGGGTGGTTCGCGACGAGCCCCGACATCGAGGAGATGTTGACGATGGTTCCCGACCCGCGCTCCAGCATGTGGCGACCGACGTGCTTCGAACAGAGGAAGACGCCGGTGAGGTTCACGTCCATCGTCGCCTGCCACTCGTCGACGGGCATCTCCTCCGCGGGAGTGTTCGAGACGATGCCGGCGTTGTTGAGCAGGATGTCGATTCCACCCAATCGGTCCACGACGGTCTCGGTCATCGCCTCGACCTCGGCCTCGTCGCTCACGTCGGCCGTGACCGACGTGGTCTCGACACCCAGCTCGGCGATCTCGTCGGCGGCCCGTTCGGCCGTCTCGCTGTCCACGTCGACGATGGCGACGTCCGCCCCCGCCTCGGCGTAGGCGGTCGCCATGACGTTGCCGAGCCCGCGACCGGCACCCGTGACGACCGCGCGCTGTCCCTCCAGCGAGAACTCGTCAAGCACTGACATAGTTGCGGTTCGACGGCCCGCCGCAAATAGCCATCGAAGGTTCGGAATCCGACGGGTCCGAAAGGACCAATGGCGACGGGGCTCCATCCCGAGAGGAACATGGATACCGACCTCAGCGGACGGACGGCGCTCGTGACCGGCGCGGGCCGGGGGAACGGCCGAGCGATCGCCCGCGACCTCGCCGCCCACGGCGCGTCGGTCGTGGTCAACGACCTCGAAGCGGAACCCGCCGAAGAGACGGTCGAGCTCGTCACCGACGCGGGCGGCGAGGCGGTCGCCGTCACCGCCGACGTCAGCGACGCGGACGAGGTCGATGCGATGGTCGCCGAGGGCGTCGACGAGTTGGGAAGTATCGACATCCTGGTCAACAACGCCGGCGTCGGCGACGCGGGCCCGTTCCTCGAAAAGGACGACGACAGCCGTTTCCAGCTCAACCTCGACGTCCACCTCTGGGGGTCGATCAACTGCATCAACGCCGTGGTCGACGACATGGTCGAGGCGGGCTACGGGAAAGTGGTCAACATCACCTCGATCCACACCAAGAACGGCGTCGGGATGTCCCCCGAGTATGACGTCGGGAAGTTCTCGGCGCTCGGGCTCACCAAGAGCCTCGCGCTCGAACTCGGTCGGGAAGGGGTGCGAGTCAACGCCGTCGCGCCGGGCTGGGCGAACACCCGGATGGTCGAGGACTTCTCGGAGGAGACCCACGAGCAGATAACGGAGCTCAACCCGCTCGGTCGGTACGCCGAGTCGGAGGAGGTCGCCGACGCCGTGACCTTCCTCTCCTCGCCGGCCTCGGACTACGTCAACGGCCACGAACTCCGTGTCGACGGCGGCCAGGTCCCCATCGACAACTGGAAGTACGACAACCGATAGGTCCGCGGGCTTCGACGCGATCCCTTCTCACTCGGGTTCGAAACGGGGAACCGGCGACGCGTGTGCGCGGCTCATCGGGAACCGAACGCCGCTGGCCACGACTCCAGGGCCTCCCTCGCCGCGCCAGTAGTGCTCCCCACGTGCAGGATCCGATAGCCGTCCGCGATCTTCTCCTCTACGTCGTTCTCGCCGAACCCGAGACCACCGATGGTCACGTCCGCCTCGCGGGCCGCCTCGACCACTCTGTCCACGGCTTCCTGCACGTCCGGATGGGCGACTTCGCCGGGATGGCCCATCGCGACGGCGAGATCGAGCGGGCCGACGAAGACGAAGTCGAGTTCCGGAACGGCGAGGATCCCCTCGATGTCGTCGACGGCGGCCGGTTCCTCGATGGTGACCCCGACCATGATCTCGCGGTCCTCGGTCTCGACGTATTCCTCGGCCCCGCCCCAGCGACTGGCCCGTGGGTTCGCGAACCCACGGCCGCCGGGGTCGCCGTCGTAGGTGAATCGGGCGGCCTTCACCGCTCTCTCGACGTCCGCAGCGCTTTCGACGTGCGAGATGAACACGTTGCGAACCCCGGTGTCGAGCACCTTGTGCACCGTCGCCGGGTCGGGTTCCGGGATCCGAACGAGGAGTTCGGTATCGGCGGCGTCGGCGGCCCGGAGCAGGTGAGCGAGCGAGGCTGCGTCCGTGGGGGCCGGACCGGCGTGTTCGAGGTCCTGCCAGACGAAGTCGAACCCCATCTCGCCGTATATCTCGACCATCTCCGGGCTGTAGAGGTCGTCGAGCACCCCGAGCGCGGGCTCGTCGTTCTCGATGACCGCTCGGAGACCGTTCTCCCGTGAGGGATGGACGGCTGAATCGACTGTCATAGGCGCTCCGTAGGCGCTCCTCGTGGATAAGCGTTAGATCAGTTCGAACGGGATGTCTTCAACTGGACCGAGGCTCCGCCGAAACCACCATCCGATCCTCGGGTACTCGTTCCGAATTGATATCGTCGCATGTGATATATCGAGGACTGGGCGCTCACCGGGGAATCGCGTCGCTCAGGGCGATTTGCTTGTGAAAAGAGCGGATCCGCTCTAGACCAGCGGTTCGACGAGGTCGCGACCCGCGTCGAGCAACTCCGCGACCCGCTCCTCGCTCTCGGCCTCGGCGTAGACCCGGAGGACGGGTTCGGTGCCACTGGGGCGGACGAGGAGCCAGGCACCGCTGTCGAGCACGATCTTGAAGCCGTCTTCGGTGACGACGTTCGCGACGTCCGCACCCGCCACGCTGTCGGGCAGCGCGCCGTCGAGGTCCGCGAGCACCCGTTCCTTCTCGCTCTCGGGACACTCGACGCTGACCTTCGACTGGTGGATCTCGCCGTGTTCGTCGAGGAGTCGGTCCACACGGTCGTCGAGCGGTTCCTCGGCCTCGGCGGCCGCCGCGAGCAGCGCCATCAACACGCCGTCCTTCTCGCGGACGTGGTTTCGCACCGAGAAGCCACCCGACTCCTCGCCGCCCATCAGGGCGTCCACGTCGGCCATCGCCTCGGCGACCCACTTGAACCCGACCTGAGTCTCGACCACTTCCTCGTCGTGGGCTTCGGCCACCCGGTCGATCAGGAACGTGGTCGAGACCGTGCGTACCGCGGGTCCCGAGTTGGCTTCGAGCAGGAAGTCGTAGAGCGCGGCGAAGAAGAGGTTCTCGTCGAGGTAGCCCCGTTTCGGCGTGACGAGCGCGAGCCGGTCGGAGTCGCCGTCGTTGGCGATCCCGAGCGCCGCGTCGCCGTTTCGTACCGTCTCGGTGAGCTCCCCGAGGGTCTCGGCGCTCGGCTCCGGCGGGGTGCCGCCGAACTCGGGCCGGCGCTCACATCGCAGCCGGTCAACCGTCGCACCCGCCCGCGAGAGGAGGTCGTCGGTGACGCCGCGCCCGCTCCCGCACATCGCGTCGTAGGCCACCGGAAGGCCGTCGAGGTCGATATCACTCCCGTCACCGGCGTAGTCGGCCACGAGGTCGAGGGCGTGCTCGGCGTGCGGCTCCATGAACTCGACTTCCTCGACCGTTCCCCACTCCTCCTCGGGCAGCGGGTCGGGTTCGGCGAGGTTCGACTCGATCGCGTCCGTCACCACGGGCAGCGCGGGTGCGCCGTCGTCGGGGATGAACTTCACGCCGTTGTACTCCGAGGGGTTGTGCGAGGCGGTCACCATCAGCCCGCCCGACAGCCCTCGCTCGGCGATCGCCCACGCCAGCAGCGGCGTCGGGCGGTCGCGGTCGGGGAGGAGGACGTCGAACCCGTTGGCGGCGAGGGTTCGGGAGAGTTCCTCGGCGAACCCGCGCGAGGTCTCGCGGGCGTCGTAACAGATCCCGACTGGATCGTCGTGGCCCGCCTCGCGGAGGGTGGTGGCGACGGCCTGGCCGACCATCCGAACCCGTGGCGTCGTGAAGACGTCGAGGGTCGCACGCCAGCCGTCGGTGCCGAAGGAGATCGCGTTCATACAAGCCCCTCTCAGCCCCGTCTCAAAAGGTCGTCGCCCGCTCGTCACAGAGTTCGAGCTTTTCGGCGCGCGAGAGCGACTTGATCTCGTACTCGCGCGACATAGCCGGCCCCCGTTCGTCGAACGTCTCGACGTGCTGGAGGTTTACGGGCGTTCGACCACGGGTGTACTTCGCGCCCTCGCCCGCGTTGTGTTCGTCGACCCGGCGCTCGACGTCGGTGGTGTACCCAGTGTAGAGGCTCTCGTCGGCGCACTCGACGATGTAGACGTGGTGGCTCATCGGATGATGTCGGCGCGTTCGCGGGCGACCTCGGCGATGCCGGCGTTCGCCGAACAGCCGGGGCAGGCGAACAGACGACCGTACTCGTCGGCGAAGACACGCCCGAAGCGTTCGGGGACGTGCCCGCCGCAGTGATCACGGGCTGGTATGTGTGATGTGTTGACAGTGGTGCTGACAGCGGGTGATCGATGGGTACGGTATGGTATATATTCTTCCCGGGCGTTCGTAGCCCGTACACGACCGCGACTCATTCCCGGCGGGCGGCGTCGAGCGCTCGCGCCACGAGGCCCGCCTGTGCCCCCGCGACGAACCCCGCGTCGATGTTGACGACCGAGAGCACCGTACACGACTGGAGGAGGCCTGCGAGTGCGGCCTCGCCGTCGCCACCGTGGCCGTAGCCAGAGGCGACGGGGAGCCCGATGAGCGGCACGTCGACCAGCCCCGCGACCACCGTCGGCAGCGCGCCCTCGCGGCCGGCGGCGACCACGAGCACGTCGGCCTCGCGCAGGCCGTCGAGTTCGTCGATCAGCCTGTGGATCCCGGCGACGCCGACGTCGTCGTACCGCTCGACCGTCGCCCCCATCGCCGCGACGACCGCCGCCGCCTCGCCCGCCGGTCCGGCGTCCACCGTTCCCGCGGTGACGATACCGACAACCGCGTCGAGCGCTGGCACCTCGGCGTCCGCCGCGCGGGCCGTGAGCACGCGGGTGTGGTCGTCGTACTCGACCGTCGCCGCGGGGAACTCCTCTGCAAGTCGATCGGTCACCGCCTCGGCGGACCGGGGATCGACCCGCGTCGCCAGCCCACGGCCCGTGGTCTCGACCGCGAGCGCGACCAGTTCGGCGACCGCGTCCGGCGGTTTTCCCTCGGCGAACACCGCTTCCGGGACCCCGTTCCGCGACTCGCGGGCGGCGTCGAATCGGCCGTTCTCGCCTGTCGCGTAGCCCGCAAGGCGGGATTCGGCCTCGGCGACCGAGATCTCGCCCGCCGCGAGCGCGCGGAGCGTCTCGTGCATGGACGGGGTCCGTGCCCGACCCACAACTCACCATCGACTCGGACCGGGGGGTCGACGGCGCACGAACCCGCCCGAGAAGCCCGATAACGAGCGATTATGGCAACCTTTATAAATCATCCTTCGGAAGTGGGGCGTGTATGGCAGACCTGATCGTCAAAGCCGCCGTCAAGGATGAGCTGAGTGAAATGAACGTCTCGTCGGACTTCTACGACGCGCTCGACGAGGAAGTCTCGGAGCTGCTCGCCGACGCCGCACGGCGCGCCGACGAGAACGACCGAAAGACCGTTCAGCCGCGCGACCTGTAAGGTTCGACCGCTTCAATTTTTCGTCGCCACGTCGAGAGCGACGGCGCTATCCTACGCCGCCGAGCCGTCTGCTCCCTCGGGGAGGTCGACGGTGAACGTGTGGGTTCCCGACGTGAGGGTCCGCGTCTCGCTGTCGACGAACGTCTGCTTCGCCTCGGTCGCGGGGCTCCAGCCCGGCCCGATCTTCTCGTAGCTCGCGAGCGTCAGACCGACCGGTTCACCCTCGGAAACGGTCACCGTCACCGTCGCGGTGCCGTTCTCCACGGTGATATCCTCGCTCTCGATCCGGTCGGCCACCGACTCGTTCTCGATGAACTCGCCGTCCGAGACGCGCGTGATGCCGTCGTCGGTGTCACCGTGGGCGAACCGAAGCAATCTATCAGAGGTGTAGTAGCCCTCGTCGCTCCGGAGCTCCTCGATCGGCTCGCCCGTCACGAGGTCGACCTGGTAGTAGGCGGCATCGTCGGGTGCGAGGTCGAGGAAGCCGAGCGATTCGCGTTCGGCGTTCGTGAGCACGCCGTCGTCGAGCGCCTCGCTCAGCGCGACGAGTTCGCTCTCGGAGAGCCCGTCCGCGATGGCGTCGGCGACCGCCCCGCGATCCTCGTCGGTGAGGCCGTCACCGGCGAGCGCGTCGGTGATCGCGGTCCGCTGGTCGGCCGACAGCCCGCTCGCGGCGAGCGCCGACGCGACCCCGTCGATCTGTTCGTCGGAGAGCCCGCTACCCGCGAGCGCGTCGCGCGCGGCCTGCTCGTTCGCCGTTTGGTCGCCCTCGTCGCCCGCGCCGGCGGTTTCGTTCGTGGTGCTCCCGTTCGTCACGGAATCGTTCTCATCTGCTGCAGAGTCGTTCCCGCCCGCCGCGGTCGTCGTGGCAGCAGTCTGCGTCGTGGTTCCGGCGGTCGTCTCGGTCGCGGTTCCGCTCGTCGCCGTCGTGTCCGTCTCCGTCGATTCGGTTGCTGTCGTGTCCGTCTCCGCCGATTCGGTCGCCGTCGTGTCCGTCTCCGTCGATTCGGTTGCTGTCGTGTCCGTCTCCGCCGATTCGGTCGCCGTCGTGTCAGTCCCCGTCGATTCGGTTGCTGTCGTCCCGCTCACCGTCGTCGTCCGGGTTTCGGTCGCTGTTCCGGTGGTCGAAGTCCCCGTCGATTCGGTTGCGGTCGACGTATCGGTCGTGGTTCCTGTCGTTTCGGTCGCTGTCGGCCCGGTCGTCGTCTCCGTGGCCGTTCCCGTCTCGGTTGTCGTTGTCCCGGTCGTGGAGGTGGTCGTCGCCGTTTCGGTTTCCGTCGAAGTCGCCGTCTCAGTCGTCGTTGCCGTCGGGGTTCCGGTCGTGGAGGTTGCCGTCGACGTGGCGGTTGTGGTCTCCGTCGTTTCGGTTGCTGTCGGTCCGGTCGTCGTCACGGTCGCCGTCGACGTTCCAGTCGTGGTTTCGTTCGGTGTTTCGGTTGCCGTGGTAGTTTCGGTTGCCGTGGTGGTTTCAGTTGCCGTTTCGGTGGCTGTTTCCGTTTCCGTGGTGGTCTCCGTTCCGCCATCGACCTGGAGCGTCGCGCCCTCGGTTCCGGTCACGGTGTAAACGACGCCATCGGAGTCGCTGATCTCGGTCACGTCGACCGAGAGATCCGTCGATCCGGCGGTGTTTCCTTCGACAGTGACGGTGGCGATCGTGACGCCGTTCGGATCGTCACCGAGCGCGTTGGCGAAGTAGTTCGCCTCGAACGACGCCGTAGAGCCGTCGCTGGCAATATCTGTGTCACTGTTCGCTGGCGTCCCCGCGAGCGAGACGTCCGTGATCGACCCGATCGACGGGTCGTCGATGCTGACGCTCGCATCCGTGGTGCCAATACCCTCGTCGGTGTTCTCGACGACGACCGCGTAGGTGGTCGTCTCGCCCGATTCGACGCTCCGGTCCGTCGGCGACAGCGAAACCGTCGTGTCGCCGGCCGCGCTGGCCGTGAACGTCACTGCGGCCCCAGCCGATACGAGAAGGAGTGCCGCGAGCGCGATGCTAACGATAGATTTCCGCCGTCGGTGTAGCTTCGGAATCATTGGTGTCTTGTCTGGGTCAGTTGCCGACCGATTCGCTGTAGAGCGCCTGGGTGTCGGCCAGCGTCACGCTACCGTCACCGTTGAAATCGAACGCGGTGTTCCCTTTGAGGGAATCGAGGTTGTCGTAGAGCGCCTGTGCGTCCGCCTGCGTCACGCTTCCATCGCCGTTGACGTCCTCGTACTTCCCATCGCCGTCGGGGTCGGTCGGCGGCTCCGTCGCGTTGCCGACCGGTGCGGGACCACTGCTCCCGTCGAGCTCGACCTCGTCGGGCTGGTTCACGTCACCGTCCTCCCGCGTCGTCTCGGTTCCGACCACTGCGTTGGCGTCGACCGAGCCGCCGACCGCGTTCTCGGAGACGTTGGCCTGGGGCTCGAAGTAGACCGAGATGACCGACGAGTCGTTCGTCCGGTTCAAGTTCTGGGCGTCGACCTCGGTGCCGTTGGCGTCGTAGAAGTTGAAGCCGCTGGTGTCACCGGGTTCCGTGATCTCCTCGTCGAACTCGAAGCGGAGTTGGTCCGTGCCGCCCGGCGAGACCGACACCAGGTCGGGGTTCGCGGTGTTGCCGTCGTTCGAGACGTCGGCCGCCTGCTTCGGGTTCGTCGGTGGGTTCTGCTCGCCGACCGCCGCGACGGTGCCGGCGTCGACGAACCCACGGGCGACGTCCGATCGGGTGACGTTCTCGGCGAACGCCACGGTCACCGTCTTCGTCCCGTTGCCCGCGACGACCTCACCCTGGCCGTCGTAGAGCTGGTTCCCGATGGTCGTGCTGTCGACCGGCACGAGCTGGAAGTTGCCCGCGCCACCCACGATGTCGACCGGCTGGTCGAAGGTGAAGTTCACGAACGTCTGCTGGCCGTTGATCGAGGCCAGGTTCCCGGTGCAGAAGCCGTCGATGGCTTCGAGGTCGGGCGCGGCGGTCGGCCCGGAGCCGTTCGCTACTGTGGTACCGTTCCCACACTGGATCGACTCGTTCCCGGTGAGCTCGACCTCGTCGGGCTGGTTGACGTCGCCGTCCTCGCGAGCGGTGTCCGTTCCGACCACGGCATTGCCATCGACCGAGCCACCGACCGCGGCCGTCGAGACGTTGGCTCCCTCCTCGAAGGAGACCGAGAGCACGCTCGGGTCGTCGGTCGTCGCGACCTCCTGGGCGTCGGTCTCGGTCCCGGTGCCGTCGTAGAAGTTGAACCCGCTGGTGTCGCCCACCTCGCCGACCTCCTCGTCGAACTCGTAGAGCAGCGCGCCGTCCGGGGCGCTACTCCGGGTGATGCTCACCAGGTCGGGGTTCTCGGTGTTGCCGTCGTTGTTGAGGTCCGCGGCCTGCTTCGGGTTGAGGGTCGTATCGTTCTCGCCCTGCGTCCGGACGGTGTTGGCGTCGACGAACCCGCGCGCGATGGTCGAGGGGTCGATACGGCCGTCGAACGGCACCGTGAGGGAGGTGGTGTTCGTCCGCTCCCCGACGATCTCGTTGTTGCCGTCGTAGGTCTGGCCCCCGTCGATCGGGACGAGCTGGAAGTTGCCCGCGCCGCCCTGGGTGTTCACCGGTTCGTCGAAGTCGAACTCGACCAGCGTCTGACAGTTGGTGTCTTCGGGGTTCTGCCGGTAGGTGACGTTGTCTATCTGGACGAGGTCGGGCGCGGCGGTCGGGCCGCTCGCGTTGCCGGCGTCGCCGGTGTCGTCCGTGCCGCTTCCGCCGCACTTGCTGAACGCGGGCGGGGACTCGTTGCTCACCGTCACCCCGTCGAGCGAGTTCGTCCGGTCACTGTCGCTCGTGTTCGAGACCGTTCCCTCGGTCACCGACGCGCCGACGACCTCCGAGACGTCGTACTGGTCGAACGTGACGCTCACGAGTTTCGGGGTGGCGAGCGAGTCGGTCGCCACGCTGCTCCCCATCGTCGTCGCGTTCTCGGCGTAGGCTTCGAACCCGCCGTCGCTCTCGACACTGACGGGTTCGTCGAAGGCGTAGATCAGGCTATTGGTGCTCTCGTTGACGGTGACGTTCACGAGGTCCGGGTCGGCGGAGTTGCCGTCGTTCGAGACGTCGGCCGCCTGGGTCGGGTTGTTCGTCTCGTCGCCCTCGCCCGCCACTTTGACGGTGTTCTTCTTCACCACGCCGCGGGCGATGTCGCTCTCGGTCAGTTGTCCGCTGTACTCGACCGAGAGGTTCGCCGTCCCGTTGCCACCGACGTTCTGTCCGCCGACGTCCGTGCTCCCGTCGGTCGGGACGAGTCTGAAGTTCCCGCCGCTGCTCGTGAGGTCCACCTCCTCGTCGAAGCTGAACGTCACGTTCGTCGTGTTGGTGGCGGCGTCGTACTCGAACCCATCGACCGACTGGAGGTCGGGTGCCTGGGTCGTGCCGCTCGCCTGGCCGGTGACGCCGCCGGCGAGCGCGCCGAGGGCGACGACCATCGCGACCGCGACGGCGAGAATAGCTATCGACTGTCTCGATCGTAACTGAAACTCCATCTTATGTCGAAGACAAAGACGGTGTATATAATGCTTCCCCGTGGCCGATCATTTGTGAACCGTTCCCGAACGGAGACGAAACGGCCGCCCGGCGACTCCCGTGAGCGTCCATCAGGCGGCGTTTTTTTGGTCGGGTCGCGCGTTCGCCCGGTATGTTCGGTACCAGCGGCATTCGGGGTCCGGTCGGCACCGAGGTCACCGCGGAGCTCGCACTCGCGCTCGGGCGCGCACTCGGGGTCGATACCGACCGCGTCGTGGTGGGACACGATCCACGCGAGAGCGGGTCGTTTCTGGTCGACGCACTGACGGCGGGGCTGCGCGAGTCGGGTACCGACGTCCTCGACGCGGGGCTCGCCGCCACCCCGACCGTCGCGCGTGCGGTCGGGTGGCACGACGCCGACGCGGGCGTCTCGGTGACCGCGAGCCACAACCCCGCACCCGACAACGGCCTCAAGCTCTGGCAGCCCAGTGGGCAAGCCTTCACGGGCGAGGACCAGGACCGCATCGCCGAGCGCATCCGCGAGGGGGCGTTCGAGCCGGCGGACTGGGACGACCTCGGCGACCGCATCGAGATCGACGCGGGCGAGCGCCACGTCGAGGCGCTCCGCGAAGCGGTCCCGATCGACGACCCGCCCTCGGTGGTCGTCGACCTCGGGAACGGCGCGGGCGGGGTCAGCGTGGCCGCGCTCACCGCGCTCGGCTGCGAGGTCGAGACCCTCAACGCCCAGCCCGACGGCGCGTTTCCGGGTCGGCCCTCCGAACCGACGAGTGAAAACTGCGAGTCGCTCCGGGCGCTGGTCGAGACCACCGACGCAGAAGTGGGGATCGCCCACGACGGCGACGCCGACCGGCTTCGGGCCGCCACCGGCGAGGGCGCGTACCTCTCGGGCGACGTGCTCCTCGCGCTGTTCGCGCGCGAGGCGGTCCGCGAGAGCGAGGTCGAGAATCCCGAGGTCGCCGCGCCCGTCGACACCAGCCTCGCGGTCGCGGACGCGCTCGAACCCCTGGGAGCCACGGTGACCTACACGCGCGTGGGCGACGGCTTCGTCGCCGAACGGGCGACCGACCCCGACGTCGTCTTCGGTGGGGAGCCCTCCGGCGCGTGGATCTGGCCGAACCAGACGCTGTGTCCCGACGGCCCGCTCGCGGCCTGCCGGCTGGCCGCACTCGCCGCCGAGCGCTCGCTCGACGACCGGGTGGCCGAGATCGAGACCTACCCGATAGCGCGCGAGAGCATCGAGGTCGCCGACAAAACCGGAGTGATGGAACGGGTCGCCGAGGACGTCGACGAGGCGTTCGAGGAGGTGCGAACCCTCGACGGCGTCCGGGCCGACCTCGACGAGGGCTGGTTCCTGATCCGGGCGAGCGGGACCCAGCCGCTGGTTCGGATCACCGCCGAGGCTCGGAGCCAGGAGGCCTGTACGTCCGCCTTCGAGAAAGCGAGCGGGTTCGTCGAGAACGCCCGCCGAGAATGAGTTCTAACTCCGCCGTGTCGAGCGCGCCTGTCTGACCTTCGCCCCGTCGCGGATCTTGTCCTCACACTGGGGACAGACACGTGGTTCGTCGATGCCGCTCGGGGTGAACACTCGCGCATAGGCCGCCGTCACGAACGCACCACAGTTCTGGCATTCCGGCATGGGCTGTGATTGTGTGGCATCCGTTATATAGACGACGGTCTCCCCGCCCCTATCGCCCGTCCACCGCACCGCCCTCGAAATCATCACGAACACGACGATCTTCCGCGGCGGTGGCCGCGGTGCGGAGCGGTCGGCGCGCGGCCTCCGCGCCGCCCGCCGGGCGGCGCGAAACGCCCGTGCGAGGGATGAGCACCACAGGGAGTGAGCGGCGCGAGGTTCGACTGAAAGGAGAACCTCGGTTGCGAACGGCGAACGAAGTGAGCCGTGAGCCGAACGACCGAGGAGCGCAGTCGGCTGGGGAGGCTCGTGGCCGTCGCGGGGCGGTAGAGGATCGTACCGCGAGCGACCGGAGGGAGCGAGCGGCCTTTTTCGTCCAGGTTTTTCGAGGAGTGGTAGCCGACCGGCGGGAGGCTACCCAACGAAGAAAAAGGTGGGCGCGGGAGGCTCGTGGCCCTTGCGGGGCGGTGCGGTCCCTCGTTTGCATCGGGTATTGCCATCGACGGATCAGCTGGTGAGCAAACAAGCGAAACCGAGACGTGAAACGAGTATCCGAGTCAGTGCTACTCGAACTTCTCCAGCAGCCGTTCGTAGAAGACCTCGTTCTCGTCCGTCGCGTCCTCGGTCGCGAGCTTCTCGACGATAAGCTCGGGCGTCGAGCGCGCGAGGCTGTCCTTCTTCGGCGAGCGCTCGACCTGGAGTTCGCCGTCCACGAGGCCGACCGCCTCGATGCCGTCCACGGGAACCTCGAACCCGGCGGCCTCGCGGATCTCGCCGGCGAGGTGGGAGACGAACACACCAGTCGTTTCGCCGTCGAGCGCTTCGAGGATCCCGGCGATGATCACCGCCGACGCGCCGGGTTCGGTGATGCTCTCGAGTTCGTCGACCAGGACCAATCGTTTCCGCCCGCCCGCGACGAGGTCGCCGAACTCCCGGAGGGTGGCCTCGAACGCGCCGGCGTCGAGGGTGCCCTGAGTCTTGGCCTGGTAGTGGAGCGCCTCGTAGCGCTCGATCCGGACCTCGTCGGCGGGTACGGGCAGCCCCATGTGGGCGAGGACCGCGACGAGCGCGAGGAGGTCGAGGGTCGAGGTTTTCCCACCGGAGTTGACCCCCGAGAGCAGCGTCGGACCCGCCACGGCGTAGTCCACGGGTTCGACCGCCTCGAAGGCGCAGTCGAGCAGCGGCGAGCGCCCGCCCTCGATCGCCACGCCGTGACCGCCGAACTCGGGGAGGACGCAGTCGAAGTCGTCGGCGAAGCGCGCCACCGCGAGTTCGCGGTCGCGCCCGAGCGCCGCCCCGACGAGGTCGTCACAGCCCGCCCGGAGGTCGGCGAGCTCGGTCGCGAGGTCGCGTTTCAGCCGGGTCGCCCGGCGGTCGCGGGCGGCGGTGAGGTCCTCGCGGAGGCGGTTGACGGTCCCCTCGTCGTGTTCGACCGGGAACGTCGGCTCCTCGGGGAACGCGCGGGTGGCGAGTTCGGCCTCCCCGCTGTCGAGCTGCAGCGAGTCCACGAGGTGGTCGCGGGCGGCGTCGATCGCGGCGGCGTGTTCGTCGGCGAGCTCGCGCGAGAGCAGCGAGTCCACGCCCGCGCCCTGCTCGACGAGCGAGAGGAGATCCGCACCCTCGATGGTGACGTCCCGCTCCTCGATCGCCTCGCGAAGCCGGTCGTTGGCGACGCTCTCGGCGGTGGAGACCGCCGCGTCGAGGTCGTCGACCGCCCGCCCGAGCCTATCGAGCTCCTCGTCGCCGACGACGGTGCCCTCCTCGGTGAGGCCCGCGAGCGCCTCGTCGAGCCTCGCGAGGTCCACCGGTGAATCGAGGTCGGTTGCGCGGTGGACCCTGGCGGCGGCCTGGAGGCGCTCGCGGTTGTGGGCGAAAAAGGAGAGCACCCGCTCGGGGACCACTTCCTCCGGGGTTTCGAGCGCGTCCGGTCTGACCTGGACGTCGCCGGCGATGTCGACACCGGCGAAGGCCTCGTCGAGCGCGATCACCGTGGAGTAGCCCTTGGCGAGGTCGGCGAGCCCACGGGTGTCCTCGACGACCTCGACCGAGAGCTCGGGGAATTCGTCCTGGGCGGCGGCGTGGGTTTCGGCGTCGGCGGTCGCGAGGCAGCGGTCGCGGATCCGGTCCCTGGGTGGGTCGTCGAGCGGTGCGACCCCGTCGAGCGCGTCCAGCACGTCCTGACGGGGCTCGCGCTCCATCGCGGTCGCGACCCACTCGCGGACCTCCGTCACCCGCGACTCGCTGCCGGTCGGATAGAGGGTTTCGAGGCGGTGGGCCGCGTGGTCGGTCACCGCCCGCTCCTGGAGGAGCGAGAGGGCGTCGCGGTAGATCTCGCGGGCGCGGTCGGTGGCGAGGAACTCCCCGGCGTCGTCGTGTTCGTCGCGGATGGCGGCGCGGGCGATGGCGGCCGCCCGGCCGGTCGAGATGCCGGGTGCGCGCGCGAGCGCCACGACGTCGCCCTCGCTGAGGGCGCGTTCGGGGTCGTCGAGCGCCGCGAGCCGCTCCGCGGTCTTCGCACCCACCCCCACAATGGATTCGAACTCCATCGCATCCGTCGAGTCGCGCCGGGGAGAAAAACCAACCGGGGTGCGGGGACAACGCGTTTTTGTCCGCTGGTCACGAGGAACGGCCATGAACACGGAGGCAAAGGCCGCCGCCGTCCGAGAATCGCTCGCCGAGCGCGACGGCGTGCTCGTCGCCTTCTCGGGCGGGGTGGACTCGAGCGTGGTCGCGGCGCTCGCCCACGACGCGCTCGGGGACGACGCGGTGGCGTGTACCGCCAAGAGCGAGACGCTCCCCGAAGCGGAGCTCGACGACGCGAAACGCGTGGCCGAGGAGATCGGGATCGACCACGCGCTCGCCGAGTTCTCGGAGCTCAGTAGTCAGGAATTCGTCGAGAACGACGGCGAGCGGTGCTATCACTGCCGGACGATGCGGCTCTCGGCGATGTTCGACGCCGCGCGCGAGCGCGGGATCGAGACGGTCTGTGACGGCACCAACGCCTCCGATCCAGGCGAAGGTCATCGCCCCGGCCTCCGCGCGGTCGAGGAACTCGACGCCTACTCGCCGCTGCTCGACCACGACATCACCAAAGAAGAGGTCCGTGAGATCGCCCGCAGCTACGGCCTCTCGGTGGCCGACAAACCCTCGATGGCCTGTCTCTCCTCGCGGATCCCAACGGGATTAGAAGTCACCGAGGAGCGCCTCAGCCGGGTCGAACGGGCCGAGACCCTCCTCCGGACGTGGGGGTTCGAGCAGTTCCGGGTTCGCGACCACGACGGCCTCGCGCGGATCGAGGTCGCGCCCGACGAACTGGCGCGCGCGCTCGACCCCGACTTCGCGCAGGCCGCCCGCGACCACCTCACCGACATCGGTTTCGACCACGTGACCCTCGACCTCGGTGGCTACCGGACGGGTAGCGTCAGCCCCGCGAACGACGACCTCGACCTCGACGTCGAGTACCCGACCGCGAACGACTGATCCTACTACGACGACCGGGACCGGAACACCGATTTCCTCGCGGACGTACGATCCGAGTCGTGAGCGAATACGATGCGGTGGTGTTCGACAGCGACGGGATCCTCGTCGCGCCGCCCCGACGCGAGCGCCAGGTCGCGGCGGCGCGGGCGGCGTTCGACGACCTCGGGATAGGTGACGTCGACCGCGAGACGCTCGCGGGGCTCGTCACCGACCCGAACGCCGACCGGATCGGCGAGCTTGCGGCGGCCTACGACGTCGACCCCGAGGCGGTCTGGAACGCCCGCGAGCGCCACGACGAGCGCACCCAGGAGCGCGCCTTCGAGGACGGGTCGCGGACGACCTACGACGACGTGCACGCGATCGGCGACATCGCGGCCACGCGCGGCGTCGTGAGCAACAACCACCACGCGACGATCGCGTTCGTGCTCGACCACTTCGATCTGGATCACCTCTTCGAGACCTACTACGGCCGCGAGAACGGGATCGAGAACCTCGCGCGCCGGAAGCCGAACCCACACTACCTCGAGCGCGCGCTGGCGGACCTCGACGCGGTCGACGACCGGGTGCTCTACGTCGGCGACAGCGAGACCGACGTGATGGCCGCGGACCGGGCGGACGTCGACTCGGCGTTCGTCCGTCGCCCCCACCGCGAGGAACTGTCCCTCTCCGTCTCGCCGACCTACGAGGTCGCGGACCTCCACGCCGTGCGGCGGATCGCGAACGGTCGTTGAGAACTCACCCCCGGTAGCTCGTGTCGTTCGTCCGAACTGCTTCGATCCCGTCGTCCACCGCTCGAAACTCGTTGACGGCGCAGTTGCCCTGTCCGCCCTCGTCGACGGCCGTCACGAAGTCGGTGTCCGTGAGGTGGCTGACGAGGGCGTAGAGCACCCCGCCGTGGGTGACGACCAGTATCGTTTCGTCGGTTCCCGACTCGGCGAGCAGGCGGTCGAACCCCTCGACCACGCGCTCGCGGAGGTCGAGCAGGCCCTCGCCACGTTCGGGGGTGCGCGCGAGCGCGGACTCGCCCGAGCGCCCGACCGCGAACTCGGGATACTCCGTGAACATCTCGTCGTAGGTGAGGCCTTGATAGACCCCGAAATCCCGCTCACGCCACGTCTTCTCGAAGGCAGGTTCGGGACCGACACCCGACTCGTGGAGGATGGTGGCGGTCTCGCGGGTGCGTCGGAGGTCCGAGGCGAGCAGGCGGTCGACGTCGTAGCTCGCGGCGAGGTGGTCGCCCGCCGCGGCGGCCTGCTCGCGGCCGCGGTCGTTCAACGGGGTGGGAGCCCAGCCCTGGAGCCGACGGTCCGCGTTCCAGTCGGTTTCGCCGTGGCGGAGGCAGACGACGGTGGTCATGCGGGGGATGGGACGGCCGGCCGAATGAGGGTTGGTATCGGAGCGAGCGCCCGAGAGGGATGACCTTCCGGATGAGCACTCTGACCACCGGCTCGCACGATACGACCGAGGAACCGCCCCGCAACCGTCCACCACCGCCCCGTGACCGTGGGTTTCCTCCCGAATCGACCGAACCGTGATGGCGGGGCTGGGGCCGGATCACCACGGTGAGCTCGACGGCGGGCTGGCAGGGCGGCTTCGGCCAGCTCCCGTATTCGGTGACGGAGGCCCGGTTCCTCGGCCACGGTCGGTCACCGTTCCCGAGTGCGCGTGACCGACCACTTCGGTGGACGGCCAAAACTATCATTAACGAATCAGAACTTTTTTGGCGAAGATATACGCTACGATCGTCATGGCTGTTACCATACACCTCACCTCGGTTCAGTGGGCAGCACTGGTCGCGCTGCTGGTGGTGACGATGTTCCCGTTCGTCGTCGCTCCGCTGTCGGGGTCGCTCGATGGGTTCCTCCTCGGGCTTCCGGTCTGGTTCTGGGTGTGTTTCGCCGTCGCGCTGGTGATGTACGCCCTCGTCGTCGTCTTCATCACCGCACCTGGAAGCGCCGCCGGTCGGACGACGCGGACGTCGAGAGTGAAGTGAATGGTCGCCATCGTCCAAACGGTCGTCTTCGCGGTCTACATGCTGGGGGTGCTCTGTATCGGGATCTTCGCGTCACGCTACATCGAGGACACACCGAGCTCGTTCTACGTGGCGGACAAGGGCCTCGGCACCGTCATCCTCCTCTTCACGTTGATGTCCTCCATTTTGAGTTCGTTCACCTTCTTCGGGCTCGGCGCACAGGCGAGGGGGACCGGTCTCGGTGTGGCGGCCGTCTTCATCATCAACGTCGTCTTCTGGGGACCGATGTTCGCGTCCTTCGGGACGAAGGTGAAGCGGATCGGCGACCGATTCGACTACATCACGCCCGCCGAATACGTCCGCGCCAGGTTCGACAGCGAAGTCGTGCCCATCGTCTACATCGCGCTGACGACGCTGGCACTGATCGGGTACGCCACGGTCCAGATCATCGGCGGCGGGGTCGCGCTGAACATCCTGATGGACGTCCCGTACGTGTACGCCATCGTCGCGATGGCGGCGTTCATGGCCATCTACATCCACGTCTCCGGGATGCTCGGCGTCGCCTGGACCGACACCGTACAGGGGTCCATGATGTTCCTCAGCCTCATCGGAGCGGTCGTCGCCATCCTGGTCATCGTCGGCCCGGGGGAACTCGTGAGCGGGGTTCAGAACGTGGACGCCGACCTGTTCACGTTCGAGGGACCGGTCGGGTCGTGGACGCCGCTGTTCGTCGTCACGTTCGGTCTGGGGTTCGCGGTCGCCTCGACGAGTCTGCCCCACCTCTTCCAGCGGTTCCTGGCTGCGGACTCGACCCGTTCGATGCGACGGTCGGCGGTACTCCTCCCGATCCTCGGACTCCTCATGTCGCTGGCGGGCATCGTCATCGGTGTCTGGTCGGTCGGTATCGTCCCGGACATCCAGAACCCCGACTACGCGATCGGGGAGGTCTTCCTGGAGATCACGGGGCCGGTCGTGTCCGGGATCATCCTCTCCGCAGCCGTCGCGGCGCTGATGTCCACGACCGACTCGCTGCTGTTGTCGCTGAGTTCCCTCATCGGTCGTGACATCTATCGGCGCCACATCAACCCCGACGCGAGCGAGAAACGGGAGGTCCAAGCGACGCAGGTGATCCTCCTCGCGCTGATCGCCGTCGCCCTCGTTCTGGCGTACATCCGGCCGGCGACCATCTTCCAGCTCGGCGCGCTCGCGGTCGTCATGCACGGCCCGATAGCGCCGACGCTGTACTTCACGCTCTACTGGGACGGGGCCACCGCCGAGGGGAGTATCGCGTCGATGGTGGTCGGCGAGGCCGTCGTGCTGGGCTACTTCCTCGGTTGGATCCCGAGTCAGTACGAGTTCGGTCTCTACTACGGGTTCATCGGCCTCGTCGTCACGCTCGTCGTCTTCGTCGCCGTGAGTAGCGTCACGTCGACCTACGCGAAGGATCTGGCCGAGGAGATCCTCTCGGCGTAGGCGGCGGTCTGCTCTGTCGACGGACCTGGAGAAAGCGCCGCTGGAATCATACATCCCCAGCCCGATGGCGATCCATGGGCATCGACGAACCCGACATCGATCCCGAAACGTTTCTCTCGGATGTCGAGATGCGCGTGGGCGAGATCGTTTCCGTCGAGGACTTCCCCGAGGCGCGAAAGGACCTCTACAAACTCGACGTCGACTTCGGTGGCGAGACCAGACAGTCGGCGGCCGGGCTGACCCGCTACGGGAAGGACGACCTCGTCGGTCGGCAGGTCGTCGCCGTGACGAACCTCGGGACGGTGAACATCGCGGGCTTCGAGAGCCAGTGTCTCGTGACCGGTGTCGACAGCGCGGAACGTAGTTCCGCGAGCAGTCGGGCGCAGCCCGACGACGACGGCGACGGTGGTGTGGTTCATCTCCAACCCGAGAGCGAGGTCGAGAACGGGTCCCGGATCTACTGATCTCGCTTAGAAGTCGGCCTCATAGACAAGCCTCCTCAATTTCGAGTATGTGATTGTTATTACCCATGTTGGTCGTTAGATACTTGTGGAACATTTCTCTCGTATTTACTATGAGTGAGTCCACTCCGGACTCTGTTTGCGGCTATACAGCAGATTGGGGGAGCAAGAGGATGCTTGAAGAGCATGGTGAGCTGATCGGACCAGGAGGGGTCTGTTGTTGGCGCTCTACATGGCAAGATAATGACTTTTGCATCTGGCATACAGAGGAGAAAAGAAAGCCAGCTGATGAGCTTAGAAACGCAAGATCATCTATTCCAGAGCGCTTAGACTATGCTTATCTGCGAGAAGTCGAATTTGAAAGAGACGACGAGATATCTTTTGTTAACTGTAATATCCGCAACTCTAACATGAGAGATTCAAAATTTATAAATATTGATTTCAGTGGTTGCAATCTTGCTATGGCCGAGCTTCACAACAGTAAGTTAAACCACTCGAATTTTTCAGGTGCTAGATTATCTTCAACCAAACTATTAAATTCGAAGCTTATAATGACCGACCTCTCAAACGCAAATGCCCCAGATTGTCAATTTCAAAAATCACACCTGGGAAGTTCTAACCTCTCTAACTCTAATTTCAGAAATACCAACTTCAGCGATTGCTACTTAGCCAACTGCAGTTTCAGATCTACTACACTACGCAATGTAGATTTCACTGATGCTCAGATCTCGAATGCGGTTCTGTGCAAGTCCAACTTAGAAGATGCGATTCTAAAAAGAACTGATATTCGTAGCGCCAATTTCTCTCATTCTAGATTGTTTAACGCCTATTTCTCTGCAGTTAGGATGAATAGCGCCACCGAATTCGGTGGATCAACACCGTACTCTGATATTGATTCACTCGAAGAATGGGATTCTACACCAACAGAGGCCGCAATTTGGACCTATCGTCGCTTACAGTCCCTTCATGAAGAATACGCATTACCAAACCGTGCTCGTAAATTCCACATCCAGAAGGCTGAATCTATAAAAAAGCGGTACTGGGAAGAGGGCCGCCGATTGAGATGGCTCGCTTACGCCATGAATAGTATTCTATCATCCCACGGTGAAAGCCCGTGGCGAGTTGTTCTGGTCTCTCTGGGTACTGTTTGTCTTTGGACTCCGCTATATCTGATATTTGGAGTATTTGCAGTATCGGGACCACCAGTGAATGCGCAGGTTGTGGGGATCGGATTCCTCTCTGGGAGTCAAGTACCACAATGGCTCTCAGAAATCCTACTAGCATTCTATTATTCATCGGTCACGTTCACGACACTAGGATATGGAGATATCCAACCTGTAAACACAGCCGCCCAGTACCTCTCGATAATTGAGTCTTTCGCAGGTGCGTTTCTTATGGCTCTTCTAGTATTTGTGCTGGGGCGACAGACTAGCTGGTAAAATGATTTCCGTCAAGAATATATGATGTATTAACTTGGCTTGACGCTACGGCTCAGGTCAGCGGCTCGCCCATCGTCTCGCGGCCGAAGGCGAGCACCACGACTCCCCCAACGACGAACGCCGCGGCGAGGGGTAGCAGTGCGACCAGATAGCTGCGCGAAACGAGCGCCCCGGCGAGGATCGGGCCGATGACGGCGGCGATCTTCCCCACGCCGCCCGCGAAGCCGTTGCCGGTCGCCCGCGCGTTCGTCGGGAACAACTCTGGTGTGTAGGCGTAGATCGCGCCCCACGCGCCGAGCGTGAAGAAGGAGGCGGCGAGCAATCCACCGAAGAACGGCCAGAAGCCCGAGAGCCCGAGCCCGAGGAAGTCCACCCCCGGCATCGAGGCGGCGAAGACGAAGGTGAACACCCCCGAGAGAACGAGGTACACGCCGAGCGTGGGCTTTCGACCGACCCGCTCGACGAGGTAGGCCGCGCTGAAGTAGCCCGGGATCTGGACCACCCCGATGAGGATGAAGTAGCCGTAGATGCTCCCCACGACCCCCGACGCGCCGACGGTCTGGGGCAACCAGATGAACACCCCGTAGTAGCCGAAGTTGATGGCGAACCACGCGACCGCGATCATCACCGTTCGTTTCCGGAGGTCGGCCTCGAACAGGCGTCCGATCCCGGCGGCGGGGCGGGTCGTGATGGGCCCCTCGATCGGCGTGTGCTCCTCGCCGTTGGTCTCGGCGATCGCCTTGAGTCGGTCGTTCGCGGCCTCCAGATCGCCCGTTCGCGCGAGGAAGTACGGCGTCTCGTGGAGCTGTGACCGGATCACGAACACGAGTAGTGCGGGCAGGGCGGCGCTCACGAACAGCAACCGCCAGCCCTCGACGGCACCGAGCACCGGCAGGGCGACCACGCCGTTGGTGGGGAGCTGGGCGAGGAAGACCCACGCGAGCGCCACGGCGAGCACGTTCCCGATCGGCCAGAAGGCGTCGAGGTAGACCAGATACCGGCCTCTACGGTCCGTCGGGAGGTGTTCTGAGAGATAGGAGGTGTCGACCGCGAGCGCGCCGCCGAGCCCGACGCCCGTGAGGAATCGGAGCCCGAAGCCCGAGTAGAACCCGACCGAGAGCGCCGTCAGCCCGGTGAACACCGAGTAGATCAGCACCGTCCACTGGAAGGCCCCCTTCCGCCCGCGGCGGTCGGCGTACCAACCCCACCACCAGTTGCCGACGATCATCCCCATCAGGCTCGCCGCACCCAACAGCCCCGCCGTGAGCCCAGAGAGTCCCCACGCGCCGATCAGCACCGGCAGGGTGAAGCTGATGATGATGACCTCCATCCCGTCGAACGCCCACGCGCCGCCACAGATCGCGAGCAAGCGGTGGTGAAATCGCCCGACGGGGATTCTGTCGAGCACTTCCGACACGGTGACCGCTTCGTTTCGTGCCATCGTATTCGATCGCCTCTATCGAACTCACGGAGTCTCACTGATTTAGTTGTATGGGTTATCCACAGAAATAGCCGACTTTGAAGACTCGATTTCTTCGAAGTCGCTCGACAACGTTTATTCGTCGTTCACGGGTAGGTCGGGTATGCAGACCCACATCGTCCCCGTGGGGTTCGACTACGACCGGCTCATCGCCCCGCTGGTCCGGGACAAGCTCGACGTCGACCGGGTGATCCTCCTCGAAGGCGCGGTCGGGAGCGCGGCGAACGTCGAGTATTCTCGAAATCTCGCGGCGAAGCTCGAACAGGATTTCAGGAACCTACTGGGGGCCGAAACCGAGCGCTTCGTCGTCGCGGACGTCTACGACTACGACGCGGCGTTCGAGCAGGCCTACGGCCTCATCAACGCCGAACTCGACGCGGGTCGGGACGTCTGGGCCAACGTCAGCGCGATGCCGCGACCCGTGAGTTTCGCCTTCGCCACCGCCGCCCACTCCATCGGGGTCGAGCGCAGCGCGGACCGCGATCGGATCCACACCTACTACACGGTGCCCGAGAAGTACCTCGAAACCGAGCTCGCGGAGGAGCTCCGCCGCCAGACCGACCTGCTAGACGACCTCGGGACGGAGATCGTCGACGACCGGATCGACGAGCGCGTCGCGAGCGCCCGGGACCTCCTCGCGGAGTTCGACGAACGTGGGACCACCATCGGCGCGAAGGCCGTCGAGGGCTCACACATCCTCGAAATTCCCGTGGCCTCCTTCTCGAACGTCAAACCCTTCGAGGAGCTCATCCTGTTCAAGCTCGGCGAGGACGGCCCGTTCGAGAGCGTCTCCGAACTCGCCCACGCCCTCGCGCGCGAACTCTCGGAGGAGTACACCGACAGCTTCCGCTCGAAGGTCATCTACAACGTCGACCGGTTGGGACCGAGCGACAAGGGCTACATCGAACAGGACTCACAGGGCAAATCCCACCGCACGAAGCTCTCGCGGATCGGGGAACTCTGGGTGCGCTCGCACGCCGACGACGCGACGGCCACGGAGGAGTGATCGCGGGACCGCTCGATCGCACCGACCCCGCGCTCACACGGCGGGAGCGGGGTCGGTTTCGGCTCGAACCGGCTCGCCGAACGCGTAGACCGTGTTCTGCGAGGTCACCACGACCTCGACGAAGTCACCGGGCTCGATGCCGTGCTCGTCCGCCTCGCGAATGATAACCTGGCGATAGGCCTCGTCGTAGGCCTTCACCGAATCCCCAGTTCCCTGCTCGACCACCAACACTTCGTGTCGCTCGCCGACCATTGAGCGGTAGGCGTCCTCGACCACGTCCATCTTCAGGTCCGTCATCGCCGACGAACGCTCCTTCTTCAGCGTCCCACCCAATCCCTTCATGTCGGCGGCGTCGGTCCCGGGACGCTTCGAGAAACGCGTGACGTTGATCTTCTCGGGCGTCGTCTCCCGGAGGAGATCCATCGATTGCTCGTGGTCGGCGTCGGTCTCCGTGGGGAAGCCCACGATGAAGTCCGTCGCGAGCGTCCAGTGGTCGAGGTGGTCGTCGAAGGTCTCGACCACCTCGCGGAACTCGCTGACTTGGTGCTGGCGGCGCATCGCGCCGAGCACGTCGTTCGACCCCGACTGGACAGGAATGTGGAGGAAGTCGTAGAGCTTCTCGTTTTCCGCGAAGACCGCGGCGAGCTCCTCACGAATTCCATGCACTCCCTTTGGGTTCGCCATCCCGACCCGAACGCGGAAGTCGCCCTCGATGTCACAGATCCGGTCGAGGAGTTCGTGGAGCACGCGCTCGCCCTTGTCCCAGCCGTAGACGCCGGTGTCCTGGCCAGTAACTCGAATTTCCTTCGCGCCGGCGTGGACCAGCGCGCGGGCCTTCTCGACGTTCTCCTCGATCGGCGGCGAGTCGATCTTGCCGGTGGCGTGCTTCGTGATGCAGTACGAGCAGTTGCTCATGCAGCCCCGCGCGATCGGGAGGATGCCGACCACCCCGTCGAGGATCGGCTCCGCGCCGGGGGCGGTGGTCGGACACTCGCCGTTCCGGACGACCTCGGGGACCTCGTCCCAGCCACAGACCCGGGCGTCGATGTCGCCGAACTGCTCGCCCTGGGCGAGCGCCATACAGCCCGTGACGACGAGGTCGGCGGTCTCGTCCTCCAGTTCGCGCGCCCGCCGGAGCATGTTGGTCTCGGTTTTCTCGACCACGGTACAGGTGTTGAGGATGGCCACGTCGGCTGCTTTCGGGCCGTCCGCGGGGTGGTGGCCCCCGTCGCGAAGCCGGCGCTCGATCTCGCGGCTCTCGCCACGGTTCGCGGTGCAGCCGTAGGTTTCGATGTGATAGCTGGCCATCCGGTCACCGTCGCTCGGGGCCGCGCGGGCAAAAACGCGACGGACTCGCGGCCTCACCCGCGAGACGAGGACTCCGTCCGAGCGGCGAGATAGACGACCGCCAGTTCGCGGAGCGCCGGATGGGAGACGGCGGACGGGCGCGCGTCGAGAACGACGTCGAACGCCTCGGCGAGGCTCGTCCCCTCCTCCGCGGCCAGAGTCGTCGCGAGTACCGTGCTGCTCCGCGAGATCCCCGCAGTGCAGTGGATCAGCAGGGAGCCGTCCCGGCGAAAGAGCCACCGAGCGGTGTCGACCGTGGTTTCGAACGCCGACCAGTCGTTGCCCGGCCCGTCGACGAGCGGCCGGTGGTGGGTCGTCAGCGGCTCTGTATCACTGGCGAGCGTGAGCACGAACTCGAACGTCCGGTCGTGATGGTCAGGGTCGGCCGCGAGCCGATTCCCGAGGAACAGGTCGTGCTCGCCGATGCGGCGGATCACCGGGTGGTCCTCGACGAAGCCGAACGGGCGGCGCTGCGGTCCATCGTTCCGGTCCACGCTCCCGATCGCCCCCGTCCGACCAAACCGACTTCGTTTCGTGCCGTGCGTTTATCCTGCCCCGATTCCACTCACCGCTATGACGACACTCACCCTCGGGAGCGCGGGATGAAACAGGAGACCACGGCGGCGACGGTGCCGACCGACCGCCTCGAGAGCGCGTTTCGAACCCTGGCGAACGAGACTCGGGTCCGAATCCTCTTCGAACTCTACGATTCCCCCGACCGGGCCGTCTCCTTCTCCGACCTCAACGACCGCGTGGGCCTCGGCGACAGCGGCCGCTTCAACTACCACCTCAAACAGCTCACCGGCCGGTTCATCTACCGGACCGACGAGGGTTACTCCCTCCTGTTCAGCGGGCTCGCGGTCTGCCGGTCGATGCTCGCGTCGTTCGCCGACGAACACAGCGTCGAGCCGTTCGCCCTCGACAGCGAGTGCTACGACTGCGGGGCGACCCTCGTGGCGCGCTACGACCACGAGTACGTCGTGATCGGCTGTCCGGACTGCGGGATCGAGTTCCACGACTTCCCGTTCCCACCGGGAACCCTCGCGGGTCGGGACACCGACGACCTCCTCTGGGTCTACGACGGCTGGATGCGTGCCCAGACCGCGCTCGCCGTCGACGGCCTCTGTACGTGGTGTTTCGGCCGCCGGACCTCCGAACTCGTCGCCGGCGAGGACCCCGACGACCCGCCGACGGTCGTCCACACCTGTCAGCGCTGCGGGGCCGACATGCACACCGCCGTCGGCGAGACCTTCCAGTCCTCGCCCGCCGTCATCGCCTTCCTCTACGACCACGGCATCGACGTCCGGCGCACCCCCTCCTGGGAGATCGAGTACCTCTGGGACGACGAGTACGTGGTAGTCGAGAGCACCGACCCCTGGCGGGTGCGCTTCACGATCCCCGCCGACGGCGAGACGTTCTCGCTCACCATCGACGGCGACGTGCGAGTGCTGGACGTGACACGCGAGTAGTTCCGCCGCCCGAACCGCCGAAAATCCCGAAATTTTACATAAATCGCCTTCGGTTGAACGGATTACAGAAATGTATTTCAGATAACACTTATCGGGAACGGTGGACTACGGTGGAATAGAGATGAACCACGACGTATTCGCGCCTACCGGTCGTCGTATCACCCCTACAAACACCCGCTCCGGAACCCACGCTGACCTCGACGACGGCGCGAGCCGGCCCACCGCGCTCGTGGCGCGCTTGCTGGTCGGCCTCGTGCTCGCGCTCGCGGCCGTGTGGCTGGTGGCCTACGCCCTCCCGGCGTTCGGCGGCTTGCTCGCGGCCACGGTCGTTGGATTCGTCGGGCTCTGGGCGGTGCCGTGGCTCGTGGTGAGCGGCGTGGTTCGCGCCATCGAGGCCGGCGAGTAACTCACTCGGTCGCCGCGTCGAACCCCTCGACGATGGCGACGCCGCTCGACGCGCCGATCCGCTCGGCACCCGCTTCGAACATCGCGTTCGCTTCCTCGTAACTCCCGATTCCTCCACTGGCTTTTACGGGTAGAAAGTCGCTCATCAGTTCGACGTCGGCGACGGTCGCGCCGCCGTCGGCGAACCCGGTCGCGGTCTTCACGAAGTCGGCGTCGGCGGCGACGGCGCACTCGCACGCACGGTGTTTCTCGTCGTCGTCCAAGAGAGGGGCTTCGATGATGACTTTCACGGGGACGGGCACACCGGCGACTACCTCGGCGAGTTCGTCGGCCACGGCGTCGTCCTCGCCCGCGCGGAGCCGCCCGACGTTGAGTACGACGTCGAGTTCGTCCGCGCCCGCTTCCCACGCCCGCACCGCCTCGTCGCGTTTGGTCTCAGGGGCGTGCTGGCCGTGCGGGAAGCCGACGACGGTGGCGAGGGTCACGTCGGGACCCGTCGCGCGGGCGACGTCGAGGTAGCACGGCGGGACGCAGGCGTTCATGCCGTACTCGGCGGCTTCGCCGACGACCCGTTCGACGTCCCCTGGGGTGGTTTCGGGACCCAAGACCGTGTGGTCGATGGCGGCGGCGAGCGCGGTGCGGTCCATGCCCGCGTGAGACGGTCGACCCGGATAACTCCGCGGTCGGCCGACCGCAACGCTTTCGCCCGCCCCACTGCCGATTTCGCTATGCAGGTTCTTCAGATCCTCCCCGAGGGGTCGACGCTCCCCCCGTTACCCTATCTCGTCGTGCTCGCGCTCGCGCTCGCCGGCGTGGCGCTCGCACTCCGTCGGCTCGGCCCGCGCGTCACCGACCGGGTGGTGGTCTCGTTCGCGCCGTGGATGGTCGTCGGGTCGTCCTGTTACGTGCTCTATCAGGTCTACGAGACGTCCTCGTTCCTTCTCAAACCCTTTTTCTCCTCGCCCACGGTCTACGTCTCGGTCGCGGTGCTCGCGGGTGCGGTCTGGGCGGCGAGCGCGGCCGCCGGCCTCCCCGTCGACCGCTGGCGGCCCCCATCCGTCCCGAGCGTGGTCGGTCTCTCGGGTGCCGTTCTGGCGATCGTCGTGGTCGGCTGGGCGCTCGTGTGGAGCGCACCCGGTGACCTCCACCCGGTCTGGCCGGCGGTGGCGCTGGCGGTCGCGGTCGTCTGCGCAGTGACGGTCTGGGCAGCCCTCCGACGGCTGGTGCCCGCGACCCGCGTGACCGGCGCGGTCGGTGGGCTCTGCGTCTTCGGCCACGCGCTCGACGGCGTCTCGACCGCCGTCGGGATCGACGTTCTGGGCTTCGGCGAGCGCTCCCCGTTCTCCCGGGCGATCATCGAGTTCGCCGCCACGCTCCCGACCGCTCCCATCTTGGGGGCCGGCTGGCTGTTCGTCGTCGCCAAACTCGCGCTCGCGGCGGCGGTGCTCGTCCTCCTGGCGAGTTACGTTCGCGAGGAGCCCGGCGAGGGCACCCTCCTGCTCGGCGCGGTCGCCGCCGTCGGGCTCGGCCCCGGCGCACACAACCTGCTCCTGTTCACCATCGCGTCCTGACGACCGCCGCTCGATCGATTTTCACGAACTTGGCCCAGAGTACGAGACAGTTCTGGTTTTTAGGATCGTCGTCGGAAGAACCGACCGAACGACCAGACTTGTGGGTGAGGTGGTAGCTATTAGTAACGCGGATTCCTACGACCGGTCATGTCCGACACCGAATCCGCCGTCCGGCCCGACGCACCGCTCGACCTCTCGCTCTCGGACGACGAACTCGACGCCACGCGGGACCGGATCACCGAGTTCATCGCCGACACCGCCGACGACGCTGGGGCCGACGGCGGCGTGCTGGGGCTCTCGGGCGGTATCGACAGCACCCTGACGGCCTACCTCACCGTCGAGGCCCTCGGCACCGACGGCCTCCACGGGCTCGTGATGCCGAGCGAGGTGAACAGTGAGGGGAACATGAGCGACGCCGAGTGCGTCGCCGAGGACCTCGGCATCGAGTACGACGTGCTCGCCATCGAACCCATCGTGGACGCCTTTCTGGATGCCTTCCCCGAACCCATCGAGGACCACGAGGTCGAATCCGACCCGCTCAGGACCGCCGTCGGCAACGTCCGGGTTCGGACCCGTGCGGTGCTCGGTTACTTCGTCGCCAACCACGAGAACCGGATCGTGCTCGGCACCGGCAACCGGAGCGAGGCGCTCGCGGGCTACTACACCAAGTACGGCGACGGTGCGGTCGACTGCCTCCCCATCGGCAACCTCTACAAACAGCAGGTCCGCCAGCTCGCGAGCCACGTCGGCGTCCCCGACGACCTCGTGAACAAAACTCCCACGGCGGGGATGTGGGTCGGGCAGACGGACGAGGAGGAGATGGGGATGAGCTACGACACCCTCGACGCGGTGCTCGCGCTCCACGTCGACGGCCCGCTCTCGAAGAGTGCGACCGCGCGCGAACTCGATATCGACCCCGAACTCATCGAGAACGTCGAGACCCTCGTCGCCCGGAGCGCGCACAAACGCGAGATGCCGCCCGCACCGTAACCCGTCGACTCATTTCTCCGACCCCCGCCGTTCGACGAGCCCCGCGAACGCCTCGGCTTCCCGGTCGTCCTGAACCGCTGCCGACGCGTCGTCGTGCAGGCGCTCCTTCACCGCTCGAAGCGCGGCGGGGTCGTTCTCGGCGAGTGCGGTCACGACCGCCGCCGGATCCGCGACGACCCGCGAGACCAGCCCCATTCGGAGCGCTTCGTCGGCCTCGACGACCCGTCCGGAGAGCGAGAGGTCGAGCGCGTTGCCCGTTCCGACGATAGCCGGGAGGCGGTGCGTGCCGCCCCACGCGCCGAACAGCCCGAGCTTCACACCGGGTTCGGCGAACGTCGCGGCGGGCGTGGCGACCCGGAGGTCACACGCGAGCGCGAGTTCGACCCCGCCGCCGCGCGCCGGACCGTCGACGGCCGCGACGACCACTGACTGGGTCTCCTCGATGGCGTTCGCGACGTGCTGTCCGCGCCGGGCGAACTCGGCCGCGCCCTCGCCGTCGAGGGCCGCGATCGCGTCGAGGTCCGCCCCCGCACAGAAGGCGGGTCCCGCACCGCGAAGGCAGATAACTGGGGTTTCGAGCCGTTCGATCCCGGTTTCGAGGGCGGTCAGCGCGTCGGCGGTGAGCGCGTTCCGTTTCTCCGGGCGGTCGATCGTCAGCGAGCCGACGCGACCGTCGGTTTCGGTGCGTATCATGCCGACGACTGTGTACGGTTTCCAAAGGCCTTTGCCCTCCGCGCGCCTCTTTCAGCGTGATGGATGACGCCTCCCACGTCCGTCGTGCCGCCCGGGAGGCCGTCCGTGACGTCGACCCCGGCGCGTTCCGCGACGCCATCGAGACGGTCGTCGAGAGCGGGTCGATGGCCCCCGGCGTTCTCGTGGTCCTGTCGGCACGCGCCGCCGACGAGCCGGTCGGCTTCGGGACGGTCGCCACCCGCGCCGCGGGCACCCAGCTCATCTACGAGGGGCTCCGATTGACCCGCGCGCTGGCCCACGACGCGCCGTGGGAGGACGAGGACACCGACGCGAACCTCGACGTCCTCGTGGCGGACGTCCTCGTCGCCCGCGGGTTCTACCTCCTCGCGCGAACGGAGGCCGCCGAACGCGCTGTCGAGACCGTTCGGGCCTTCGGTCGGGACCGGACCGCCGCCGCGCCGACGGACGACCCCGTCGGCCCGCTCGAAGCCGACGTTCTCGACCTCGCGCTCGTCGCGGGCCTGACGGCGGTCGATGTCCACCCCTCGGCGGCGTGTCGCGAGTTCGTCGCCGACCTCGCGGGGTCGTTCGACGGGGAACTCCCGCCGGCGGACGACGCGTTCGACCCGACGACTCGCGAGTCGCTCGCCGCCCACGTCGACACCCCGGTCCAACCGGCCGGCGTCGGGTCGGCCACCGATCCGTGAATCGAAACGGATAAACGCGATTCGCCGATAGTCGTGGATGGCGCCTGGGTAGCTTAGCGGTAAAGCGCGTCCTTGGTAAGGACGAGACCCCGGGTTCAAATCCCGGCCTAGGCTTTTCGGGTTTTCACGGTTCTCATCAAGCGATAGCTCAGCTGCTTGGACGCTTGACTCCGGACTCGCGTCGCCGCTCCCGTCACTCATGGTTGGTTTGGCGGATGAAAAGTGCGATCGCGCGCAGTTCGAGTAGGCTACGCCCGAACCAACCGAGGACTACGAGGTGCTGGAGCAGGAACAGTCGCCCGTATCGTCAGCCACTCGTCTCCGTTTCGGGGGCCTGCGCGGAGGGAACCTCGTCGGTGACGATCACCTCGCCGTAGTTCTCACAGCCTTCGTGACTACACCGGAGGTCCATCTCGTCGTCGTAGGCTCCCCGGTAGCCACAGACGGGACAGGTCACGGTCTCATCCCTCGCTCGTCGAGCCTGGTCTGATCGCCCTCATCTTCGATAGATACACGTCAGTGGCACGGTACAAAAGTGGTTCGTCGGCGGCAACGGAGCTGTTGGGTTCCCCGGCCGGCGGTCACACGACCGCCCGGTGACCCCTCACGTGGGCGGCCCGTTCGACGCGAGCGGCCTCCAGGGGTGCTTAGCTCCCACCGGTGCCGGCGACCCCGCCGACGCCGCCCGTGCCGCTGTCGCCCTCGTGACCACCGAACTGGACCTGTTCGTTCGTGACGTCGACGGTGAATTCGGACTCGTTGGTATCGGTGTGCGTCTCACCCGTCGACGTCTCGATCTCGGCCTCGATCCGCACACCGATCGGGCCCACGTCCTCGGACGCACCGTCCTCTTCGGCCTCGAAGCGCTCCTCGCTCCACGACGCCGACTCCGTGATCAGGCTGAGTTTCTCGTCGAACGTGTACTCGCCCTCGCCCGACTGGCCGGCCTCGGAGAGGGGCTTGGTTTCGCTTCCCAGCTCCTCGTACTGGCCGTCGAGACCGCTGCGCTCCGCCGAGAGGGTGAACGTGATCGACTCCGGTGAGGAGTCGAGCGCCGACCACGAGTAGGTCGGCACCGGCTTGAACCAGATGTCGTTGATGGAGCCGTCCCCGGACGTGATGGAGACGTCGTCGGCGGTGAAGGTCCGCTCTTCGAGCGCGAACACCGGCTCCGTCCCGAAATACTGGAGCCCGCCCACACCGACCGCCCCGGCGACGCCGAGTGCCCCGACGCGACGGAGAACCGTTCGTCGACCGATGCCGTTCTGCTTGTCGTCGTCGTTCGTCATGGACGGTCTTTCCGTCGTCCGACCTGTCAATGACCGCTCTAGATGATTAGGTCGACGGTTCCAGCTCTTATGTTTACTCCCACGGACCTTTCGCTAAACGTCGCTGCGTTCGCACCGTATCCACTCGACTGCACGATGCGAGACCGCGCCCTCTTCGAGCGTGTCGAGGGCGTCGCTCGCCGCGCACGGTCGGCTACGCGCTCGCGCTCGGTTCGAACACGTTCACGCGCTCCCAGTTGTGAGGCAGCTCCCCCTCGGGGAGGTCGCCGAGTCGTTCGAGGTCGGCCGCTCGAACCCGCTTCATTCTGCACGAACAGCTGTATTCGAGCGTCGACCGGCTGTCGGGCCGTTCCGTGACGACGGTGAGGGAGACCCCCTCACCACACGATTCACACCGGTACATCGGTGGTCGCATGCCTACCGGTCGTACGGACGACGACCGTATCAGACCCATGCTTTCGATGGCCAGTCGCCGACCGTTTGTATATCCTCGCGACCGTGTATGCCGTCCAGACGTGTACGTCGTCCGCGGCGGGGTCACGGTTCGACAGCAGGGACGAACACTCCCCTCTTCTCGTGGGCGACCGAGCCACCTTTCCCGAACTGTTATAATGAATGGGCCTGCAAGAGCAAGTATGGCGACGCAATCGAGGGACACCCCGCTCGAAGCGTGCGACGAATGTGGCGAGAAGGTTCTCGAAGAGTATCTCGAGGACGGCGCTTGTCCCGAGTGCCGTTCGGCGTCGGACTGAACGCGGATTATTCGAGCAGTCCGGACGGGTAGTTCCCGGTCGAGTCCGGGAGGTCGGCCCGTCGAGCACTGGGTGCGGTGTCCGTGGACTTACACCGGGGACAAGCCAACGTCGTTCCCTCAGCCAGAGGTTGTTCGACCTCGACGAGGTCGTACGTTGCCTTCCCGCACGAGTTGCAGTACACCAGTTCTGCGTCGTCTTCCATGGCGAATATCTGTATCGATCGTGATCGGCCGTTCGTCTTAGTCGTTCGGACGGCGGCTCTCGGGGGCCGACACGGTTTCCGTGATCCGCTTTCGTTCCGGCTCTCGAAACAGGAGGCTGGAACGGCACCCGGCACTCCCGACTCGAACGCCAAGCGGGCACACTCCGTCCTCGTGAAATAACTCATTCCTGGGCACGATCTCTCATTGTTCGATAAAAAGACGTAGAAAATCCAATGTGGCTACTGTTCGGAGACGATTTGAAGTAGAAATAGACGAGTAGAAAACTCTACTACCTCTCGTGTGTGTGTGTGTTGTACACACATGAGTGACGATACCAGTACCACTCCTCGACAGGCCCTCGACGACCGTCTCTTTCGCTGTCCGGAGTGCAACACCCCGTTTCTGGAGGAACGGGCGATGAAGAGCCACCGAACGGAGAGCCACCGCTGAATCGCGGACGAACTGGAGGGATGATGCCCAGATCGATGCTATCGCACCGGTTCCGCCTGCTATCCGAAAATACTGCCTCCCCCTGCACAACCGGCCCTCCGACAGTGACGGAGGCCGCGCCCGGATCAGCGAAGCGACTTTAGTATATTCGCTGGCTATTATCGAGCATGCCGAAGATAAGCGTCGACGTCCCCCAAGAGCTCCTCGACGACCTCGACAGCCACGTCGGTGAACACGGCAAGTTCGTGAACCGGAGCGAAGCGATCCGGGCCTCGATGCGGAAGACCCTCGATCTGCTCGACGATATCGACGACCGCCACGGCCGACTCGACAACGAGGAGTAGGCTCGTCTCGCTCGTTTGACCATCCTTATACTGCTGTGGAGTAATAGCCAGCTATGCCCCGAATCGCCTCGAACGAACATCGAACCGATTCGTCGTCGACCGTCGGCGACTCGTCGTCGGCCATCGGCGACGAACGGACGCTCTCGATCGGCCACGAACGGCCGATCCGTATCAGTACGGGCCACCGACTGCGTCGGCACGACGGCAAGTGTAGCCGTCCACACGGCCACAACTACGAGGTCAGCGTTGAGGTCACCGGCACGCTACGGGAGGAAGGCTGGGTCGTCGACAAGGGGACGGTGACGGCCGTCATCGACGAGTGGGACCACCGATTCCTGCTCGAACACGGCGACCCCCTCGTCGAGGCCTTCGAGGACGCTGGCGACGGCGACGCGCTGGTCGTGCTCGACGCGCCCCCGACGGCCGAGGTGATGAGCATCGTGCTCGAACGGCGATTGGTCGAGCGGCTGCCGTCGGCGGTCACCGACGTGGCCGTCTCGGTCGCCGAAACGAGCGAACTCCGGACGGAAGCCCCAAGATAGCATGCCGGTCAACGCCGAGGCCGAACCCGGTGAGGACGCGCGAACCGAAGTCGACCCCGACGCAGCGGGGCTGCCGGTCAACGAGCTCTTCTGCTCGCTCCAGGGCGAGGGAAAACTCGCCGGCGTTCCCTCGGTCTTCGTTCGAACCAGCGGCTGTAACCTGCGCTGCTGGTTCTGCGATTCGTACCACACCTCGTGGGAACCGACCCACGCCTGGATGGGGATCGAAGCGATCGTCGACGAGGTGACGAGCCACGACCGGGCGGAACACGTCGTGATAACCGGCGGCGAGCCGCTGATCCACGAGGATGTCGTCACCCTCGTCGACACGCTCGGGGACCAGGGCTACCACGTCACCGTCGAGACCAACGGGACCGTCCACCGCGACGCCGCGATCGACCTCGCGAGCATCAGCCCGAAGCTCGCCAGCAGCACCCCTACGCCGGCACGGGACCCGAAGGGCGACGGCGAGTGGCGCGAGCGCCACGAAGCGCGCCGTATCGACCTCGACGCGCTGGCGCGACTCGTCGAGGACTACCCCACACAGCTCAAGTTCGTCGTCACCGATCCCTCGGATCTCGACGAGATAACCGACCTCGTCGACCGGGTTCGCGAACGAACGAGCGCTCGGATACGGAACGGGGACGTGCTCTTGATGCCCGAGGGACGAACCGAAGCCGAAATCACCGGGAACCGTGGGACCGTCGCGGACCTCGCGATGGAGCACGGCTACCGGTACACCCCGCGCCTCCACGTCAACCTCTGGAACGACGAGGCGGGGCGATAGCCGATGCAACCATCCCTGCGAACCGACGTCGATACCCTATACCATCTTCCACCATGACTGACGAAACCGACACGACTTCGACGGCGTTCGTGCTCCTCTCGGGCGGTATCGACTCGGCGGTCTGCCTGCAGCGGGCGCTCCGCGACCACGACCAGGTCGAGGCGATCCACATCGACTACGGCCAGCAGACCGAGGCGATCGAGCGGGCCAACGCCGAAGCCCAAGCCGATCGACACGACATCCCGCTTCACGACTGTGACTATCGGACCGTGTTTGCGGGGTTCGCCGAGGGAACCATCGAGGACAAGGCGTACGACCGGGACCTCACCACCGACGAGCGCCACAGCGTCGGCTACGTCCCCCAGCGAAACCTCCACTTCCTCACCACGGCCGCCGCGCTCGCCGAGCACCACACCGACGCCGGCGAGCCCATCACGCTCTACCACGGGGCCCAGCGAAACGACGAGACCGACTATCCCGACTGCCGACCGAGCTTCATCGAGGCCGCCCAGAGCGCGGTCGACCGCTCGACCGACCAGCACTCGATCCGGATCCGGACGCCGATCATCGACCGCTCGAAAGCGGACGTCCTCCACCTCGGTGAACGTCTCGGGGTCGACTGGGAACTCACCTTCAGTTGCTACAACGACGTGGACGGAGAGCCCTGTGGGGAGTGTCCGGCGTGTATCGAGCGCGAGGAAGCGTTCGAGGCGGCCGGACTCACCGACCCGGTCTCCTAAGGACGGAGGCTCCAGCTTTCGCCCGACCTCCGAAAACGCACCGTCGGTAGATCCATCGTCCCGTAAATCGACTGTCGATATACGAAACACCGACAAAGCGGTGCCGTCAGAGACACGACGGATCCGTAAACGCACTTGCCGTCTCCGCTCACACGCTCGTTCCGTCCTAAAATAACAGTGTTCAGAACAGATCCTGAAAGTATAAGAAAAAGAGTATTCGAGGCTCAGTCCTCGATCTCGATCCGACGGCCCTCGTCGATGACCTCGGGCGTGTCCTCGGTGGGCACCCGGATTTCGAGCATCCCGTTGCGGTAGTGGGCGGTGATCTCGTCTTCGAGGACGTCGCCGTCGAGGCTGACCTCGCGGCTGAACCGGCGGCTGTGGAAGCCCTCGTGGTCGTCTTCGTGCGCGCCGTCGATGTGGAGGGTCCCGTCGTGGAACCGGACGTCGAGTTCGTCGCGTTCGAAGCCGGGGGTGTCGGCGAGCACCGTGAACCCCTCCGCATCGCGCTCGACGTTCAGGGTGGTGTCCCACTCGCTGTGGTCCCAGCGGCCGTCGGAACCGCTCTCCAGCGCGGGCATTCGCCAGTCCGCGTCCTGCCAATCACCCCAGTTCATCGTGGCGAAGCGGCGGTTCATCTCGTCCATCATCCGGTCCATGCGTTCGAAGGGAGTGTCTTTGTAGCTCATGTGAATCTCCACCCCTATATACGACTTCTGACTATATAAAATGGCTGAGATGTGTGGTAGCAATCGGCCGCTTCGGCGGCGCGTGGTGTCTTCCAGTGGCCGGTGGGTGCCGGTCGGTGGACGCCAAACTACTTGCTGGATGGGTGTCGAGGGGCAGGTATGCCGACGAACGCGGACGAGGCCAGTCGTGCGGGCGTTCTCGAGAGCAAGCGAAACGCCACGCGCTATCAGATCCTGGTCGAGGTCGCCGACCGCCAGCCCGCGGTGAGCCAGCGCGAGATCGCCGACGCCATCGGCGTCACCGCTCAGGCCGTGAGCGAGTACCTCGGGGGGCTCGCCGAGGAGGGCTACGTCGCGAAGCACGGTCGCGGCCGGTACGAGGTCACGAAGGAGGGCGTCGACTGGCTCCTGAGCCAGACCGACGACCTCCGGGGGTTCATCCGGCACGTCACCGAGGACGTCGTCGGTCGCGTCGAGGTCGAGACCGCGGTCGCAACCACCGAGATCGCCGCGGACGAGACGGTCTCGCTCGCGATGCGTGACGGGGTGCTGTCGGCGACGGCGGGCGAGGCCGGGAGCGCCACCGCGGTCGCCATCACCGACGCCGAGCCCGGCCAGGACGTCGGTGTCACGGAGTTCGAGGGGCTCGTCGAACACGAGGTCGGGTCGGTGACCGCGGTCTCGGTCCCCGGCGTCCAGCGCGGCGGCAGTTCGGCGGTCGACCCGACGACCGTGACCGACCTCGCCGAGGACCACGACCTCGTGGCGACCGCCGGTACCGAGGCCCTCGCGACCGCTCGTGCGGCGGGGGTCGACGTCGACATCCGGTTCGCCACCGCGCCCGCGGTTCGCGAGGCGGCCACGAAGGGGCTCGACGTGCTGGTGCTCGCGACGGCGGACCTGCTCTCGGCCCACACCGACGAGCTCCGTCAGGGCGGCATCGGCTACGAGGTCGTCGACGTCGGGTCCTGACCCGACCCGTCGATCGACCGTTCGTAGAGCGCCACGAACCGCGGTACGACCGTCTCGGCCCGGTACTCCTCGACCTTCTCCCTCGCGGCCTCGGAGACGGTCCGAAGCTCGCCAGCGCGGACGAGGTCCAGTATCGCGTCGACGAACCCATCCGGCGTTCCATCGGTGATTCGGCCGCCGTCGCCGACGATGTCGCCGACGCTCCCGACGTCGCTGGCGACGGTCGGGGTGCCGGTCGCGAGGGCTTCGAGGAAGACCCGTCCGAACGGTTCGTCCCACCGCCCCGGATAGCAAAAGACGTCGTGGGCGGCGTAGGTTTCGGGGAGGTCGTCGTTCGGGACTCGGCCGGCGAACGTGACGGCCGATTCCAGTCCGTGGGATCGCGTCTGGGCTTCGAGCTCGGAGCGGAGCCCACCGTCCCCGACGACCGTCAACCGGAACGCGTCCGCCGACCGGCGATTCAGGCGGGCGAGGATCGGGACGAGCTGGTCGACCCCCTTGTGCTCGTCGAGTGATCCCACGTAGAGGAGGTCGTAGGGGGGCTCGAAGTCGCTCCCGTGCGGGCGGCAGAACCGTTCGTCGAGGACGTTCGGTATCGTCGTGATCCGCTCCTCGGGGAAGCCGAAGTCGGCGTAGGTCGACTCGACGTGGGGGGAGAGGGCGTGGTAGCCGTCGATGTCGTGGCTCTTGCGCTCGCCCTCGCGGACCAGTTTCAGGTCGCCCAGCCGGCTCACCGCGCGGTAGGCGGTGCCGAACTCGTCGTGGCCGGGGCTGGTGGCGAGCGAGCACACCGTACACTTCGCGAGACCGTTGCTGGTACACGGCTCCCGGTCGAGATAGCGGAGGTCGTTCTTCGGGCAGACCCCGCCGTAGGCGTTGAGGGTGACCACCGTCGCGCTCGACGTCTCGGTCGCGATATCCCCCATCGCCGGGATCGCTCCCATGAGGTAGCTGTGGGTGAGGTCGTAGGTGTCGAACTCCTCCATCCGGTCGCGGAGCGCGCGGTTCAGCTGGTGGCCCGAATGGTACGGATAGCCGGAGAGGTCGAGGGAAACGAGTTCCATTCCGTCGGGGACGTCGAGCCCCGACGGCGGTCGTTCGGTACAGTAGACGGTGACGTCGTGACCACGCTCGACCAGCCCGGTGACGATCCGGGAGGCGCTGTGGGCGGCCCCGGTTCCCTCGCCACGCGGGTAGCTCGGGTGGACGAACGCAGTGTTCATGGTCGATCTGCCCGAACGATGGCCCGTGAATCCGGTCGACTCATACTCGTTGGGTGAACCGACCCGGCCTTTGGGGTGTCGATCGTCGATTCGTCACTCGCGGTGACCTCGCGCCACGGGCCGTTCTCGTGGATCAGCCACGCTACCGCCACGAGTTCGTCCTTGAGTCCGCAGGACGGGACACCTCCGAAGCAGCGAGCTTCACGGGAACCGTTCCCCCGGTCCCGTGAAAATACACTAACCGGTCTCCTCGTCGCGTGTTCGTTCGCTTATCCACGTGGTGACCCGTTCTGCACGCAAGGGGAGGCGTTTCCCCTGCTGGCTATACCCGAAGACGAGCGCGCCGTAGACCGAAACGAAGCTCAGACCGAATATCGGGGAGTTGCCGAACAGTTCGATGACGAGGACGACCCCGAGCAGCGGGAGAAACACGTGTGCGGTGTCGAGAGCCGTACTGCGAGCCATCGCCTCCAAGGACCGCACGAGAGCAGCGAGACAGACGAGAAGGTACAGGACACCCCCGATGACCCCGGTCATCAGGAACATCCGGAGGTAGCTGTTGTGTACGCTGTACACGTTCCCGGCGGGTGTCGGTCCCCCATGGGCAGCGAGGATCGGGCCATCGTCGACCAACCCGTATCCGAGCGCCGGCCGGTCGAGTATCGCCCGGATTGCCGCGCTCCACAGTCCACCACGGGTGTTGAACGCCTCACCCACACTCCGTGTGGCCTCGATCCCGCCGATCGGTCCCAGCGCGAGTCGAAACAGCACGGCAGCGCCTGCGATGCCGATGACGGTCACGCCAACGACCGCGCGCGTTCCAAACAATCGATACACGCCGAGGAGTACGACCGCACCGACCACACCGAGGGCCGCAGCCCGACCTTGTGAGACCGCGAGCCCGACGAGGCAGCAACCCCCGCCGACGACCGCCACCCACTTTCGACGCCTTGAGCGGGCAACGCCGAACATCGCGACGAACCCGAACGCCGACAACGCCGAGAGTTTGTTGGGGTTCGTGAGAACCGAATCGAGATACTTGGAGCTATGCCACACCCCAAGCAGACCGCCGTTGTACATCACGTCGAACCAGACGAGCGGCAACGCGATCCCAGCGACTACCGCCGAAACCACCGCGAGTGCGTCGATGAACGCCTCGCGTGGGAACGTTGCGGGGACGACGAACAGGTTCAGCGCCGAGAACACGATGTACGTGCCGGTCCGAAGCGTGGTGCCATCCGGATGAAGCCAGTATTCGACGAGGAAGACCGCCCAGAGAGCAACGACCGGGACGAGCACGACCCGGTCGAACCGAACGGCGAGTCTCCCTCGAACGAACGAGATCGCGAGGACCACGGCGTACGTGCCGGTCGCGAGGAGGTATCCGATTCGTTGGGGAACCGGCGTCGCGGCCGACAGAACAGCGGCCAAAAGACAGAGGAGAAGTATCACATCGAGTGCGGCGCTGCGATCCATCGTGTGAAGAAACTACGACGAGTCCAATAGATTCGTCGGTGTTGGTCCGCGGTCATTGACTTGGGGTACTTCTTGGTTTCTATGGACGGCTAAATCCCTCTGGCTGGTCGCTCGTCTATCCAACCGAACCGGCTCCCGGATCCAAAAACACCGGTCTCATCGAATGGTTTTTCAGCCGCTGCACTCGTCCTCCGGTTGCATAGACTCCAATGAACGTCTGTTTTCTGATCAACCAGCTCGCTCCTGGCGGCGCGCCGACGCTACTGCTCGATATCGTGCGGCACACCGATTCAGCGGCTGATGTCGAGTACACGGTCTGTTTCATCGAAGGCGACGATACGCTGGTTCCGGCGTTCGAAACCGCCGGGGCGCGGGTCGTGGATTTCGGTGCCGAGTTCAAGTTCGACCCGCGCGCGCTCGCTCGGATGGCCCGGTTCTTCCGACGCGAGGAGTTCGACGTGCTCCACGCCCACCTCCCGTACTCCCAGACGGTGGGTCGTGTGCTCGGGCGACTCGGCGGTCTCGACGCCGTCGTGAGTACCCAGCACAGCGCTCCGAACAACTACCACCCGGTCACGCGCTTCCTCGAACGGCTCACACGACCGCTCGATTCGCGTACGGTCGCCGTCTCGAAAGCCGTCGAGCGACTGTTCACGGGTGCGGCCCGTGCGTACGAACCGGGACAGACACGACAGTGGTGTACGATCTACAACGGCCTCGACACGGCGGCGTTCGGCGCGACCGTCCGGGCGGCCGAGACAGATCCTCTCCGACGGAAGTGGGACCTCGGTGATGGCCCGATTCTGTTGAACGTCGGGCGGTATTTCGCGGGGAAATCACAGCACACGCTCATCGAAGCCATGCCTCACGTCGTCGATACCGTCCCCGACGCTCAGTTGCTCATCGTCGGCTGGGGCGAACTGGAGGACGACCTCCGCGATGCGGTTCGGAAACACGGCCTCGACGGAACCGTCCACGTCACCGGTCGTGGATCGCCGATCCACCCCTACTACCGGCTCTCGGACGCGTTCGTGCTCTCGTCGGTCCGGGAATCGTTCGGTATCGTGCTCCTGGAGGCGATGGCAGCGAAACTGCCAGTCGTGGCGACCGACGTACAGGGGATCCCGGAGGTCGTCGACCACGGCCGGACCGGTCTACTGGTACCGCCGAACGACCCCAAGCGCCTCGCCGAGGCGGTCGTCGAAGCCCTGCGGACGGACGAACCGTTCGGGGAGAACGGCTACGAACGTGCGGCGACCGAATTCGACATCCGGACTACGACCACCTCGTACATCGAGCTCTACCGGGAACTGTGTGGCATCACCCCGGAACCGAGTGAGGTTCGGCGCGACTGAAAATCTATTTAGGCCGGCGCGTCCCGCTTTGTTCTATCCGATCGATGGTCTCCCGCCCCAACGTCGTGCTCGTCGTGATGGACACCGCGCGCGCACGGGACGTCGTCCGGTCCGCGCACCGTGAGACACGGCTTCCGGCCATCGACCGCCTCGCGAGCGAGGGCACCGAGTACACCAACGCGTTCGCCAGCGCGCCGTGGACGCTGCCCTCCCACGCCGGGCTGTTCACCGGGACCTACTCCTCGAAACACGGCGCACACGCGGGACACAAACACCTCGACGACGACCTTCCGACGCTCGCCGAGGCCTTTCAATCGAACGGTTACGAGACGGTGGCCGTCTCGAACAACACCTGGATCTCGGAGGAGTTCGGGTTCGCGCGCGGGTTCGAAACGCTCTACAAGACCTGGCAGTACGTCCAGACCGACACCGACCTCGGCGAGGTGGCACGAACGAAACGCGGGAAGGAGATGGTTCGAGCGCTCGCCGCACGGCTGCTCGACGGTAATCCGGCCATCAACGCCGCGAACGCGGTCTACGGCCAGTTCTTCAGGAAACGAACCGACGATGGCGCGAGGCGAACCAACGAGTGGCTTCGGGGCTGGCTCGCCGACCGCACTACGGAAAGACCGTTCTTCACGTTCGTCAACTACCTCGAACCCCACCTCGAATATCGCCCGCCACGTGCCCTCGCCGAACAGTACCTCCCGAACGGCGTGACCTACGACGAGGCGATGACGGTCTCGCAGGACGCGTGGGCCTACATCACGGGTCACGAATCGCACACCGAGGCGGAGTTCGAGGTCCTCCACGGGCTCTACAACGCCGAGATAGCTTACCTCGACCGTCGTATCGGCGACCTCCGTGGCCATCTCGAAGCCACCGGCGAGTGGGAGGACACGATCCTCGTGGTGACGGGCGACCACGGTGAGAACGTCGGCGATCACGACCTGATGGACCACCAGTACTGCCTCTACGACAGCCTCCTCCACGTCCCGCTCGTCGTGGCCGGTGGCGCGTTCGACGGCGGTGGGACGGTCGACGACCTCGTCCAGCTCACCGACCTCGCGCCGACGCTGCTCGACGCGGCCGACATCGACGCACCAGCGATGCGCGAGTCCATCCAGGGTCGGTCGTTCCACCCAGCCACGACCACCGAGCCTCGAACCCACGCCATCGCCGAGTACATGGCCCCACAACCCTCGATGGACGCGCTCCGCGAGCAGGTCGGTCCCCTGCCCGACGGGTTCCCGTTCGACCGGTCGCTCCGAGCGGTTCGGACCGCCGACGACAAACTGATCCGCGGGTCGGACGGCAGCCGAGAACGCTACGCGGTCGATGCCGACCCGGAGGAATCGACCGACCTCGCCGCCGAGACTCCCGACCGGGTGGACGAACTCGAAACCGTTCTCGACGACTGGTTGGATTCGTTCGAGCACAGCGACGCCTCGGGGTCGGTGTCGATGACCGACGCGGCACAGGACCGCCTCGAAGACCTCGGCTATCTCTAAAATTCTACGACGAGCACGTTCAACGCGAGTTCGGCTCGCCGGTTCGCGGGTCAGCGTCGCAGAGCGCTGCCAGATGCTCCGTCGTCTTCCTCGCGGTCGCCGACCACGAGTACTCCTCGGCGATCCGCTCGCGACCCTGCTCGCTGTAGCGTGCGTACCGCTCCTCGTCGCCCGCGAGGTCGGCGATCGCGCTCGCGAAGCCCTCTTGGTCCCCGACGGGGACGGTGACGCCGGCACCGTCGACCACGGACCGTATCTGGGTGAGGTCGCTCGTCACGACCGGCGTACCCGTCGAGAGCGCTTCGAGCACCGTCCGCGGGAGTCCCTCGGCGCGGCTGGGGAGCACGAAGAGATCGGCGGCGCGGTAGACCGCCGGCATCGCCTCGTAGTCGACCTCGCCGAGGAACCCCACCGCCTCGTCGAGTCCACGCTCGGCGACACGGTCCTCGAGATCCGCCCGGAGCGGCCCGGTCCCGACGAACCAGAGCCGCGCGTTCGGGTGCGTCTCGCGGACGTGCTCGATGGCCGCCAGCGCGTCGCCGGGTCGTTTCCCCTCGACGAGGCGACCGACGAACACCACCGCGGGGTCGCCGCCGATCCCCGAGCGCGCCGGGCCGTCCGGCGAGAACCGCGTCTCGTCGATGCCGTTCGAAACCACGTTGATGTCGGTCCGGACGCCGACCTCCCGGAGGCGCGAGGCGTCCTCGACGGTGTAACAGAACGCCGCGTCGGCGGTGTTGAACGTCGCCCGGCCGAGGCTCCGGAGGTACAGCCGGAACACCCACTCGGGGGCGGACTGGGAGTAGAGGCCGTGGTTCGTGATCGCGAGCGGGGTCGTGTCGAGTCGGCGTTTCAGCGCCGCGAGGTTCGTCGAGAAGTAGAGGTGTGAGTGGGCGTGGACGACGTCGTAGTTGTCGGCCTGCCGGAGGAACCGTGCGACCCCGACCGAGATGTCGTTGCCGAGGAGTTCGGCGGTCGCCGGCCGACGGACCACGGTGTAGCCGTCGCGCTCCTCGCGGCGCGGGCCGTCCTCGCCGATCGTGAGCACCGTCACGTCGTGGCCCATCGCGGCCTGGTCGCGGCTGAGCGCGTGGACGTGGTAGGGGCCGCCGCCGACGACGTCCGGATAGACTTTCTGTGCGACTCGGAGGATTCGCATCGGTCGTTCGAAACGCAGGCGGGGCAAAAACGGTTCGATACGTGGCCGGTGCGTGTGGCGATGACGGTCCCCGAGGTCCGGCCGAGCGACATTCGGTAGGTTTTATGCGCCTGGCTTTCTCCCATCCGAAAATGATCCTAGTCACGGGCGGCGCGGGGTTCATCGGCGGTCACCTCGCCGAGACGTTCGCCCGCGAGGGCCACGACGTGGTCGCGCTCGACAACCTCGAACCGTTCTACGACGTCGGCATCAAACGACGGACCATCGACGCCGCGCGCACCGCGGCCGAGGAGGGTGGCGGGAGCTACGAGTTCGTCGAGGGCGACGTCCGTGACGCCGAGACGGTCCACGACCTCGTCGTGGACGCCGAGTACGTGTTCCACCAGGCCGCACAGGCGGGGGTCCGTACGAGCGTCGAGAACCCCCGGAAGGTCGACGACATCAACGTCGAAGGGACGCTCAACGTGCTCGACGCGGCCCGCGAGTCGGGGGTCGAGCGTCTGGTGTTCGCGAGTTCGTCGTCGGTGTACGGTAAACCTGTCTCCTTGCCCTACCAGGAGGACCAGCCGACGACGCCGGTGAGTCCCTACGGGGTCTCGAAGCTCGCCGCCGAGAACTACGTCCGGGTCTACGGCGACCTCTACGACATCCCGACCGTCGCACTCCGCTACTTCACGGTCTACGGCCCGCGAATGCGACCCAACATGGCCATCTCGAACTTCGTCTCGCGGTGTACGAACGACGAACCACCCGTCGTCTACGGGGACGGCTCTCAGACACGGGACTTCACCTACGTCGCGGACATCGTCCGCGCGAACGCGAAACTGCTCGAAACGGATGCCGCCGATGGCGAGACCATGAACATCGGGAGCACCGACAACGTCTCGATCGAGACGCTCGCGACGACCGTCCGGGATGCCATCGCGCCCGAGCTCGAGATCGAGTACGGCGAGCGACAGGCCGGCGACGCCGAACACACCCACGCCGACGTCTCGAAGGCCGGGGAACTGATCGGCTACGAACCGACCGAGGACATCCGGAGCGGCGTCGAGCGGTTCATCGACTGGTACCAGGACAACCGGGAGTGGTACGAACCGCTCGTTCGCTCGTCGTGAGTCCGTTGTCGGGCTGAAACGCCAGGATTTAGCCGCTTCGCCCCCCAAGCGTTCCCATGACCACCCGTGGCGCGATAATCGACCTCGACGGCACGGTCTACCGGGGCGAGACGCCGGTTCCGGGGGCGCGGCGCGGCATCGACGCCCTCCGGGACGCCGGCTACACCCCCTGTTTCTTCTCGAACAACCCGACCAGATCGGCCGCGGGGTTCGCCGACCGGCTCGCGGGGATGGGCTTCGATGTCGATCCCGAACGCATCCGGTCGGCCGCCACGGTGACGACCGACTACCTCACGCGCGAACACGCCGACGAGCGGGTCTTCCTCATCGGTTCGTCGGGGCTCCGCTCCCTGTTCGAGGAGGCGGGGCTGGCGCTGGTCGAGGCCCCCGAGACCTGTGACGTGCTGGTGGCCTCCTACGACCGGGGGTTCACCTACGACGACATGACCGCGGGGCTCCGGGCGCTCGAAGCCGGCGCGGCGTTCGTCGGTACCGACCCCGACGTCACGATCCCCACCGCTGATGGGAAGTCGGTGCCGGGGTCGGGGGCCATCATCAACGCGGTGGCGGGCGTCGCCGAACGCGAGCCCGACATCGTGGTCGGCAAACCCTCCCAAGAGGCGCTCGACGCGGCGCTCGCGGCTCTCTCTCACCCCGAGGAGTGCCTCGTGGTCGGCGACCGGCTCGACACCGACATCGCGCTCGGCGAGCGCGGCGGGCTGACGACCGTCCTGGTTCGCTCGGGCGTCACCGACGGGACCACGCTCGCCACGACCTCGGTCGAGCCCGACCACGTGATCGAGAATCTTGGGGAGATCGGTTCGGTGCTCGACGCGCTCCGGTAGCCCGACAATTCCGACCAACGGACTCGGGGTTCCCGAACGTTTTTACTGACACTCGGCAAACCCGTGGGTGCTATGGCAGACGAAGACGAACTCAGATCCCAGATGATCGACGCGTTCGAAGGTGCCGACTACCCGATCTCGAGCCCGATGGACCTCGTGCCGGCGCTCCCGAACGGGCCGTCGACGAAGTTCGAGTCGGGCGACTTCTCGATGACCGCGATGGAGCTCAACACCAAGCTCTCCGGTGGGAACTTCCCCTACGAGAGCCCCGAGAACTTCGTCGACGACGTCATCGAGCAGCTCAAGGCCCAGGACGAGCTCTGAATCGGGGTTCGAGGTTCGTCGCGTCGGAGTCAAAGAGTTAAGCCCGCGGCTGCCGAGACCCGACTATGACGGGGTTGGCGATGGCGTTCGAGACGGTCGTCGATACGCTGTTCCGGACGTTCGGGCCGTTCGTCATCCCCGCGACGGTGTTCGTTCTCGGGTTGATCGGCTACGGCGTGCTGTTCGTGCTCAGCCGGTGGCTGGATTCGTACCGCTGAGCCCCGAAGCTTGAAGCCCACACCGACCGTCGTCGGTCGGATATGGAACCAATGGGCGAGTTTCCCGTTCCCGATCCTGAGACACTTCCGGACGACGTCCGCGAGCGCATCGAGCGCGAGACCGAGGACGCGGGGTTCACGCCGAACGTCTTCTCGGCGTTCGCCTACCGTCCCTCGCACTTCCGGGCCTTCTTCGCCTACCACGACGCGCTGGTCGAACACACCGCGCTCGAACGCGAGGAGATCGAGATGATAATCGTGGCAGTCAGCGGCGCGAACGACTGCTATTACTGTGTCGTCGCCCACGGCGCACTCCTCCGGATCTACGGCGACGACCCGCTGCTCGCCGACCAGCTCGCCGCCAACCACCGCTCCGCCGACCTCGCCGAACCCCATCGCACGATGCTCGACGTGGCGGTGAAACTCCCCGACTCACCGGGCAAAGTCGACTCGGCGGACGTCCAGCGCCTCCGCGAGGCGGGCTTTTCGGAGAAGGCGGTCTGGGACATCGCGAGCGTCACCGCCTTCTTCAACCTCTCGAACCGGATGTCGACGTTCGCCGACATCCGCCCGAACGAGGCGTTCCACACCCTCGGCCGCGACCCGTCCAGCTGATCCGGGTTCGCGGATCACCTTACCGAGCCGTGTCGCCGAACCCACTCGCGTCACAATCCACGCGACGACGCGCCGTCCGACCGGCGACCGCGATGGACCACGTTCATCCCTACACGGACCGGACTCCCCTCGGATGACGACTCCCCCCGAAGCCGAAGTCGACGCGGCCCTCGGCTCGGCTCCCGTCTCGTTCACGGCGCTCTCGGGCGGACAGATCGGCACGGTCTATCGCGCGCGCCTCGCCGACGG